>JBGQDD010000059.1:0-11146 GCA_041495665.1 Candidatus Acidiferrum sp. | reverse complement strand
GCGCGCGTGCATTGGCGGCCTCGTAGCCGCGCTTCATGATTTGTTCGCTCTTCGCGTAATCGCGCATCCGGAATTCGGCCAGCGGCACGGAAATGACCGCGTCCGCCTGCTCCAGGCTGCGCAACTCGTTTTCTTCCAACACCGCGTTCACGGAATGATCCAACACGCTGAAGACGGACTGGATGTCCTTTGCTTCGACGGGCCCGCGCTCCAGGTGCACGGCAATGACGATCTCCGCGCCCATCTGGCGCACGACGTCGGTCGGCAGGTTGTTCAGGAGTCCGCCATCCACGAAAACGGCTTTGCCATCGTGAACCGGCGAGAATGCTCCCGGAATCGACATCGTGGCACGCAGCGCCACCGCCAGGGAGCCGTCTTTGAATACATACGGCTTGCGGCTGACCAGATCTGTCGCCACGCAGCGGAACGGCACGGGCAGGGCATCGAACGAGGGCACTTCGTCATACGGCAGCGTCACACGGTCGATCAGCAAGCCAATCTGGTGCCCCGCGTTCAGTCCCGCGGGCAAGGTCAAGCCGCCGCGCAAACCAAAAATGAGCGAATTCGGATAGGCCCGCTGATCTTCTTTCCTGCGAAAGGCCAGGTCTTCATAGGGAATGCGGTCACTCAGAATCTTCCGCCAGTCCATGCCGTTAATGAGGATTTTCAATTCGTCGGGGCTCATGCCCGTGGCGTAGAATCCACCTACGAGTCCGCCCATGCTCGTCCCTGCAACGTAATCCACCGGGATGTGGTGTTCCTCGAACCACTTCAGCACGCCGATGTGCGCGAGCCCCATCGCGCCACCGCCCTCCAGCGCCACGCCGATCTTCGGTCGCGGACGCGGCGCAGAATTCTGCTGCGCGAGCAAAGGCCACGGCAGCAGAAACAACAGGAAAATGAAAACAATTCGGCGCATGCAGGCCTCCTCAACGATCCAGTAAAATTGCTCGATTCGCGATGATGAATGAGTTTGGCTCAGCGTGGAGATTCCAGCAAGCGCGAAAGGAAGATTCAGGAAGCTTTGTTTTCCTGGAGGATGTTGCCGCCATCGACCACCAGGACCTGTCCGGTGATGTAGGAAGCTTCGGGCGAAACAAGGAAGAAAACCGCGGCGGCCACTTCCTCCGGCGTGCCGGCGCGGCCAAGTGGCGTGTGCAGTGCAGCGATTTTTTCGGATTCGGTCGAAGAACCCGTGGTAATCCAACCGGGAGCAACGCCGTTGATCGTGATCCCATCGCCGGCCGTTTCGATGGCGACGGCGCGCATCATGCCGTCCATCGCCGCCTTTGCCGCGCCATACGCCGCGGAGCCGGAATTGCTGACCAGCGGCCCCGTCACCGAGGTGACGTTTACAATCCGGCCGTACTTCTGCTGCGTCATTCCGGGCAACACCGCGCGGGTCATGCGGAAAGCGGTGTGCAGAGTAATCGAAATTTGGTTTTGCCACTCCGCGAACGAGGTTTCGATCAGCGGCTTGCTGTCCGTTGGCCGCCCGATTTGCGCCATGCCCGCGTTGTTCACCAGAATGTCGATCCGGCCTGCGCGCGAGAGCACGGAATCGACAAATCTCTGCACGTCGGTTTCGACGGTGTGGTCGGCGATGAAGGAAAGGACTCCTTCGCCGCCGGCGTCGAGTTCGCGGGCGCGGGCATGGATACGATCCGTTGTGGAAGTGATTACCACGCGCACGCCCGCGGCATACAGCCTGCGTGCGATGGCAAAACCGATTCCATCAGCGCTTCCCGCGCCGGTAATCACCGCTGTCTGCTTGTTCAAAGGTAGCGTCATAGAGATGCCCGCAGAACGCATCATACCTCGTTCGCGGGAGATGGTGATTCGCCCGGATGGGTGAGATGCCCTCCTGATTGTGAAGCGCCGCGGCACGCCGGGGTGGAGAGTTGCCGAATTAGCCTCCACCGCGCGTGGTTTTCTTGTCGCCGACGCTTCCGGGGGCTACGGTTTCTTTGTGGCGTGAGAACGGCATCCAGTCGTATCCCCACGGGACGAGGATTTTTGCAGGAGGGAATCATGGCGCAACCGGCTCCCCCAGTGGGCCAGAATGAATTTGCCCATGTCGGTAAATTGCGCACCAGCCCGTGGAAGCGGATCTTCCGGATCTTCCGCTGGACGGCTTACACGTTTGCGCTCGTCGCGCTCGTTCTGCTGCTCCATAAAGCGCCGCCGCCGCTGATAGAGACTAGCCCGCAGGCCGCTGCGCGAGCGGAAGAAAAATTTGAACAAGTGGAAAAGGCCGTCGCGAGCGGACAACCCGCGACGCTGCGCATGGACGAGACGGAGTTGAATTCCTACCTGGCTTCGCACTTGGCGCTGGCGGGCAATGGCGCGCCGAATCCGGCCCCCGCAGGAGGCGCGCAGGGCGCGGCCAACGGCGCGACCCCGACGCCGCAGGAAGTCGAGCAAATGCGGTCGAACGTGCGGGACGTCAAGGTGCAACTGATCGACGACCGCGTAAAGGCCTACGTCGTCTTCGATGTGCACGGAAAAGACATGACGCTGCAATTGGAAGGCCGGCTCGGCGCGCAAAACGGCTACCTGCACTTTGAACCCCTCAGCGGGCAGATCGGCTCCCTGCCGATTCCTCAATCCACGCTCGCGTCGGCGGTGCGGCGGCTCATGGACTCGCCTGAGAATCGCGAGAAATTGAAACTGCCTCCCGAGATCTCGGATTTGCGGATCCAAAACGGCGAAGTCGTGGCCAGCTATAAATAATCAAACCCCAGGCTCGCAGCATTCCTGCAAATTAGTTCACCAGTTGGGATGGCCCCGCCAAGGCGCGAGAAAGTCTGCTTGAAATGTGTAGAGTTAGCCGGAGCAGGCTATAATCTGCGGCTGCGGAGTGCGTTAGGGGCCAGGAATGAGCGAAGAGAAAAAAGAGAAGGATCTGGGCATGGGCCGCGAAATCACGCGCCGGGATTTTCTGAACGGCGTGGCAGTTAGTGTCGGTGGAACGCTTGTTGGCGGAGGGATTGGACCGGAGACCTTGCTTGCCGCCGCAGCTCTCGACGAATTCGCTCCGGAAAAAGCGGCGGATTATTACCCACCCGCGAGCGTGGGAATGCGCGGCAATCACGACGGAACATTCACCTTTGCCCATCGCCTGCGGGACGGCGAGGGCGCGGATTCGTTCGGAGAGCCGGTAAACACCGGTGAGAGCTACGACCTGGTGGTCGTTGGCGCAGGCATCAGCGGATTGGCAGCCGCTTATTTTTTCCGCAAGAGCGCAGGGAAAAACGCGCGCATCCTGATTCTCGACAATCACGACGATTTTGGCGGCCACGCCAAGCGCAACGAATTTCGGGCGGGCGGCCGCATGGTGCTGAGTTACGGGGGGACGCAGTCCATCGAAAGTCCGGGAAAGTATAGCGATGTTGCAAAGGCGCTGATTCTGGATATAGGGATTACGACACAAAAGTTTTACAAGGCTTACGATCACAAACTTTATTCGAAGATGGGCACTGCGGCGTTTTTCGACAAGGAAACGTTTGGCGAAGATCGTTTGGTCACCGGCATGAATGTCATCCCATGGCCCGAATTTCTGGCCAAAGCGCCGCTCTCCGATGCCGTGCGAAAAGACATCTCCCGAATCTACACCGAGAAGAAAGATTATCTGGCAAGGCTTTCGGTGGAACAGAAAATCGCGCTGCTGACCAAGATCAGCTACGCGGAATACTTGTCCAAGCACTGCAAGCTGATACCGGAAGCGCTGCCGTTCTTCCAGACGTTTACGCACGATCTCTTTTGCATTGGTATTGAATCCGTCCCGGCCATGGCGTGCTACGAAGCGGGAGACGACTACGGCTCGTTCACGTACGCCGGTTTTCAAGGCGTGGGATTGCCGCAAGGCGGCAAGGAAGAGCCCTACATTTTTCATTTCCCGGACGGGAACGCCTCGATTGCCAGACTGCTGGTGCGATCCTTGATCCCGGACGCAATTCCGGGATCGACGATGGAGGATGTCGTCACCGCAAAGGCGGCTTACAGCAAGCTGGACGAAGCAGGCGGTGCGGTGCGCATCCGCTTGAACAGCACAGTCGTCCATTTGCAGCACGTGAACGCCGCGAAGGAAGTACAAGTTGCCTACGTGCGCGGTGGAAAGCTGCAGACCGTTGCCGCGAAGAATTGCGTGCTGGCCTGCTATAACGGCATGATTCCTTACCTTTGTCCCGAACTGCCGGAGAAGCAAAAAGAAGCGCTATCGTACCTGGTAAAAATGCCGCTGGTGTATTCCCATGTGGCGCTGCGGAACTGGGCCTCGTTTGCAAAGCTGAATACGCACCACATCGTCGCACCCGGTGGATATCACACGTACACGGCGCTGGATTTTCCCGTAAGCCTTGGCGAGTACCGCTTTCCGGGCAACCCGGAAGAGCCTGCGGTCCTCTTCATGCTGCGAACTCCGTGCAAGCCCGGACTGCCACAGCGGGACCAAAATCGCGCCGGGCGCGCGGAGCTGCTGCAGACTCCCTTTTCAAAATTTGAGAGAAACATCCGCGACCAATTGGGCCGCATGCTCGGTGGAGCAGGATTTGACCCCGCGAAGGACATCGAAGGCATTACTGTCAATCGCTGGGCGCACGGCTACGCCTTCACACCGAATTCGCTGTTCGATCCCGACTGGAAAGAAGAGGAGAAGCCCTGGGTGATTGGCCGGAAGCCATTCGGCAAGATCGCCATCGCCAACTCCGATGCCGGCGCCAGCGCCTACACGGATGTGGCCATCGATCAGGCCTGGCGCGCCGTCGGCGAACTTCTGCACGGCTAGCAGTTCTTCCACCAGTCACTGTCGCGCGCGGCCTCTGCTCAGATCCCAAGGCCGGCGCGAAATGAACATGCGGCCATTCGCGGAGAAGTGTGTTACTGTCGTGAAGTAGACTCCCGAAGTAGAATTGCCTGAATTCCATGTAGGGCGCGCTTTGCGGTGCTCCCTCCGCCGATTTCAGACAGTTTCAGGCTAACGTCTCGTAGTGTCTGGGAAGCGGCCCTTCACCAAGATCCTGCGCTCGTGGTGCTTCGAAGAGTACAGGGAGAAACAAGATGAAGAGTTTATTTGTCGGCAACATGAGCTTCCAGACCACGGAGAGTGAATTGCGCGAGCTGTTTGCCCCGTTCGGCCAGGTAACGCGCGTTCACATGGCCATGGACCGGGAGACCGGGCGCGCGCGGGGTTTTGCATTCATCGAAATGCCGAATGACGCGGAAGCGGCGGCAGCCATGACCGCCCTTGATGGAAAAGAAGTGGGCGGGCGCAATTTGAAGGTGAATGAAGCGCGCCCCAAGGGCGAAGGCGGCGCGCCACGCGGTCCGCGAAGTTTTGGCGGCCCGGGTGGTGGCGGAGCAGGCGGCGGGCGCGGCAAGGGCGGCGGCGGCGGACGCGACCGTTTCTCGAACGAAGATTACCGTGAGTCTGCGCGCCAGCCACGCGAACCGCGCTGGTAGTTTTCCTTTTCCATGGATGGGCTGGACGGCAGGGGCCAGGGCCCTCGCCGCACTCTGCTGTGAGGAGAGGCTTATGACCACGACATTCCAGAAGCGCCAGAAAGAAATGAAGCGCATCGAAAAGCGCAAGATGAAGGAAGAAAAGCGCGCGCAGCGAAAGCAAGACAAACCGCCCGCATCTGAAGTCATCACCTACGATCCCGCGTCCGATCCAACCATCGATTGGAATCACAGCAACGAAATGGGTTCGCCAGAGTAATTTCGACTCGCTTCAGCGCAGGTTTCACCCGGCGGATTTTTTATGCTCATCCGCAGGCCGCCGAGACAGCCCTGTCTGGGCAGCGGCACCCGAATGAATTAGCAATCCACCCCGTCTCCGGTATAATTTTCTTCCAGCAGTCGAAGCTCAACTTTCACGGAGCTTTTCGCCGTTCTCGGCGAAGAAGAAAGTCATGCAGCCAGGCCGTCGAAATCTTTGCGCACTCATTCTGTTGGCCGTGGCCGCGGTTTTTTTCGTCGCAACTCCGGTTTCCGCGCATGCCGTACTCCTGGAATCAATCCCGTCTCTGAAGAGCGCGGTGTCGGGCCCGGACGTTCCGATCAAGCTGCGCTTCAATGTGCGCATCGATGCGCTTCGTTCTCGCCTGACGCTCATCCATCCGGACGGCTCCGCGCAAGCGCTCGAAATCAGCAAGCAGACTCCTGCGGACACGCTCTCCGCCGAGGCTACCGGCTTGGCTGCTGGAACATACCGCCTCCGCTGGCAGGTACTTGCTTCCGACGGTCACATCACCCGCGGTGAAATCCCCTTCACTGTCACGCCGTCCTGATCGAGATTCATGGCCCGCTTACTTCAAGTCTTCGGCTTCCTCTCCGTCCTGTTCCGGGGCGCGACGCTAGCGTTTCAGTCCCTCGCCATTGGCGGCATAGTTTTCCTGATCTTCATCGTCCGCCGCGCGAAAGAAGATTCGGCGGCACTCCAGCAAGCCTGTCTGCGCTGGATTCGAGGCGCGGCGATGGCGCTGGCCGTGATGCAGATTTCCTACGTCCTCGCCAACTCGATGATTCTGCGGCAGTCCGCCGACATGTCCCTTCGCGAGGTCGTTGGTGCAAATTTTGTCCTCGCCGGTCTGATTGGCATCGTAGCGGCCTTCACCGTCATCGTTCTTGCTGCTCAGTCTCGCTCCACCGGCTACTTCGATCTGCTTCTACCAGCAGCCGCCATCATCGCGTCTTCCGTTATGACCAGTCACGCGATGGCTCGCTTGGACTATCGTGCGCCGCTGGTCGCCTTCACCGCTCTGCATCAAGGGGCCACTGCCGTTTGGCTCGGGGGCCTGCCGTACCTGCTGATCGCCATCCGGCGAGCGCCTACTCCTGAATTCGCGCGCCAGCTCAGCGCCAGATTTTCGCAACTTGCTTTGGTGAGCGTGGCCGTGCTCGCTTCCGCGGGTTTGGTCTTGGGTTTTGCCTACGTGGGCTCCTTCAAGGCGGTCTACGGAACTTCCTACGGCGCGATGGTCGCCGCCAAAGTGCTTCTCTTTGCCCTTCTCTTGTTTCTCGGCGCGCTTAATTTTCAACTCGTCCGCCGCGGACCGGCCAGCTCCATTCTCGCCAGCCTGAAGCGTTTCGGCGAAGCCGAAATCGGCATCGGCATTACCGTGATCCTCACCGCCGCTTCGCTCACGTCACTTCCTCCCGCCGCGGATCTTGCTCACGACCGCGTCACCGGTCCAGAAATCATCGCCCGCATGTCTCCGCGAACCCCAAGATTCGCAAGTCCGTCTGTTCAAGAGCTTCCCGAAGACGTTTACGCCGCGCAGAAGAAGGCCTTCGAGGTCGGTTCGCTCTCGACCGAATCCTACGTTCCCGGGCAGACCGGAACACGCCCGAACACTCCCGCCGAAAAGGCCTGGTCCGAGTACAACCATCACTGGGCAGGCATCGTCGTTCTGGCGATGGGACTGTTGGCCCTCGCCGCGCAAGCGGGAAAAGTCTCCTGGGCGCGCAATTGGCCGCTGGCCTTCTTCGGCCTCTCGGCATTTCTATTTCTTAGAAGCGATCCTGAGACCTGGCCGCTCGGGCCCGTCGGTTTCTGGGCGACTCTGGCCGATCCCGAAGTGCTGCTGCATCGTTTTTTCGCCGTGCTCGTAATAGCGCTGGCGATTTTCGAATGGCACGTTCAAACGGGTCGCGTCGCCTCCGGCCGTGCCCGGCTGGTCTTTCCCGTCCTGGTCGCTGTTTCCGGCGCTTTGCTCCTCACCCATTCGCATAGCCTCGGAAACCTCAAAGAAGAAGTCCTCGCCGAGCTAAGCCACATCCCCATCGCGATTCTAGCTGTAACCGCGGGATGGTCGCGCTGGCTGGAACTGCGTCTTCCTTCTGAGAATCAAACGCGAAACGTAATGGCCCGCCTCTGGCCGCTTTGTATCGCTCTGATCGGCATGGTCCTGCTGAACTATCGCGAAATGTGATTCGAGGATTTCATTGCGAAGCAGGGAATTGGAGAGGTGGGAAGTTTGGTTCCGGGACGTGGACTCGAACCACGATACTCAGCTCCAAAGGCTGATGTCCTACCGATTAGACGATCCCGGAACCGGCCCAATTAGTGTAGCAGACGCCCGCAAATGCGCCCAAGCGCCTCCCATCCACGGACACTTCCGACAACTCATTTTCCATGCCATTTTCAGATAGCCGGTGATAACGTTTCTAAGCCGCACCGCGTCAGAATGAGCATAGGCGGCGCGAGTCGAAACCTTTTCAACAACTTGCGCGTAGAATGGACAGGGGATAGGCACACATGAAACGCCGGCTATTGCTGCGAGAACCGATCGGCGTGGCCCTGGAGGCCTTGCGCACCCACAAGATGCGCTCCTTCCTGATGCTCCTGGGGATCATTCTCTCGGTTTCTACGCTGATCGTGGTCATCGCCCTCATCTCCGGGGTAAACCGCTACATCGCGGACCGCGTCGCCAATCTAGGTTCAAACGTTTTTTTGCTGACGCGCTTTCCCCTCATCACGGATGTGGATGAATACGTGAAGGCCAACCGCCGCAACAAAAAGGTCACCTGGGACGACTTTGAAGCGCTGCGCGACAATCTGAAGCTGCCGCTGCGCGTGGGCGTGGAACTGCGCGCTGGGGGAAAAGTGCGCGCGGGTTCACATGCCCTCAACGATACGAATGTCCGCGGCGTCACCGCCAACATGGTGGACATTGACATCGTTACGCCCCGCGACGGACGCTATATCTCCGAGGGCGACGATCAGAGCCGTGCCCAAGTCACCATGATCGGTAACGACCTGGCTACCCAGCTCTTTCCGGGCGTGGACCCCATCGGCCACGAACTCTCGATCGAGGGCCGGCCCTTCCTGGTGGTCGGCATTGCCAGAACCATTGGGACGGCCTTCGGCCAATCGCAGGATAATTTTGCCTATATCCCCATCCAGACGTATTTCAAGATGTATGGCACCAACGAAACCATTTGGCTAAACATTCAGGCGCGCGGAGCGGAGTGGATGGAACAGACCCAGGAGGAAGCGCGGGTGATGATGCGGGCGCGGCGCCACCTGGGGCCCAATGAGAAGGACAATTTTGGCATTTTCGACCAGGCCACCCTGATGGACTTGTGGAAGAACTTGACGGGTGCGATCGCCACGGCCATGGTCGGCGTCGTTTCCGTTTTCCTGGTGATCGGCGGCGTGGTGATCATGAACGTTATGCTGGCCACCGTGACGGAGCGCACGCGCGAGATCGGTATTCGCAAAGCTCTGGGAGCGCGGCGCAACGACATTCTGCTGCAATTCCTCGTCGAAGCTACGGTTATGGCTGCCGTAGGCGGCGCCATTGGTGTCGGCTTGGCGTACGGAATCGCTGGCATTGCCGCCGCGATGTCCGTGCCGATGAACGTGCCCGTCGCCGCGGTGTTAATCGCGGAAATTATTTCCGCAGCCGTTGGCGTTTTCTTCGGTGTTTATCCGGCGCGCCGTGCCGCCAACCTGCAACCCATCGAAGCGTTACGTCAGGAAGCTTGAGGGCCATGAAAATCGCTGTAAACATGAACGTTGGCGAGAACGCCCGGATGGCGCTGTCCACGCTGCGTGAGAACAAGATGCGTTCTTTTCTCACCGTACTCGGCGTGGTCATCGGCATCACCGCGCTTCTTACTGTGGTTTCTATCCTCGTTGGCGTCTATGGCGACGTGAACGCTTATTTGTCCGACTACGGCTCCGAAACCCTGTTCATCTTCCGCTTCGACCCCGGCATCCACTCCGGCAGGCTCACTCCCGATGAACGCGCGCGCAAGCCGCTCTCGCTCGAGGATGCCGAAGCCATCGCGCAGCAATGTCCCGCGGTGCGTGCCGTCACGGCCAGTGTCTTTCCTCGCTTCGGAGATGAAGGTCCATCTCGTGGGCCCGTCACCGCCCGTTATCTCGGCAAGGAAGTATCGGGGATTGACTACAACGGGACGCTGCCTTCCAACGAAGAGGTCTTCAATTCCCGGCCGAAAACCGGGCGGTTCTTCAGCGAAGCGGAAAATATGCACCGCGCCGACGTTGCCGTTATCGGTCCCGATATCGCCAAGGCGCTGTACCCGGATATGGAGCCGCTCGGAAAACCCATCCTGATTGACGGCGTCTCTTACGAAGTCATCGGCGTCCTGGAGCCGCGCAAGGGCCAATTGGTCAAGGATCAATCCGCGGACAAAGCGGTGATGGTCCCGTACCGCACTTATCACAAGCACCTGCCTCAGGATGACGAGAACATGATTGGCGCGGTGGCCTATCCGGGCCGCATGCCGGAAGCCGAAGATCAGATTCGCGGCGTGTTGCGGCGGCGCAGAAACGTGCCTTACAGCAAGCCAGACAATTTTGGAATTTCCAGCGCGCAGCAGATTGCCGATCAGTTTCGCCAGATCACCGCTTCAGTCGCGAGCCTGATAATTGCCATTAGTTCCATCGGGCTGCTGGTTGGCGGTGTCGGCGTGATGAACATCATGCTGATGTCCGTGACACAGCGCACGCGCGAGATCGGCGTGCGCAAAGCCATCGGCGCGCGCCGCCGCGATGTCGTCTGGCAGTTCCTCACCGAAGCTATTGTGCTCACGGGCGCAGGAGGCGTCATCGGTGTGCTGCTCGGCAGCGGCATCAGCTTGCTGATCGGTTTTGCGGTGCCCAGTCTGCCGTCGTCCATTCCGCTTTGGGCCGTCCTGCTAGCTGTGGGCGTCTCCATGAGCGTGGGCCTGTTCTTCGGCATGTACCCCGCCATCAAAGCCGCGCGCCTCGATCCCGTCGAAGCCCTCCGCTACGAGTAGTTCGCCCTTTATCGTGCAACTTGCTGAAAAAGCCGAAATTGTCATTCTGAGGGCCTCCGATCGGGATGCCCTCAGACCGTTTCCGCTTCGCGCCGGTTTGGCGCGAAGAATCTCAACTTCAAATGTTCCAGTCACCTAATGTTTGCGTGCAATTCGCGTTCAACTGCCAATCGCTCCCCCAACGCACTCCTTCAGCAATCTGCCAGATACCTTCTGATGTGCGTGCAAGAGGAGTTTCTGCTAAATTGGTTAGGTTGTTCACAGCGTCGGAGAGGTGGCCGAGCGGTTTAAGGCGCACGCTTGGAAAGCGTGTGTAGGTTAACCCCTACCGTGGGTTCGAATCCCACCCTCTCCGCCATTTCTCCGATCGCAG
>JBGQDD010000058.1:0-11239 GCA_041495665.1 Candidatus Acidiferrum sp. | reverse complement strand
CAGTGTCTCCAGCGCGCAGCATGGAACTTGCGATCGTCTCGATCGAGCCGTCTCCGCGTAAACGGCGAGCCTCCGTCTCCGCTCGGGACTTGCGCAGCGTGTCGGCTTGCGCCTTGCCGCGTCCTTCCGCCATGGCCTCCGCGAAATTCGCAAACACGACCGTGAACCACAGCCACAAGGTGATTTGGAGTCCCCAGCCAAAGCTACCTGCGTGGTGCACATAGTCGCGCACAAGTTGAATGGTGGTCAGCAGCGCGCCCACTTCCACGACGAACATCACGGGGTTCTTGATCATCAGTCGCGGATCCAATTTGCGGAATGAATCCAACACTGCTCTCCGCAGAATCTTTGAATCAGTGAGCGATATCGGTTTGTGCTGCAAATGTTCGGTCATGGCGGCCTCAGAAAACCTTTCCGGCAAGCATCTGCAGGTGCTCGAGAATCGGACCCAGACTGAGCGCCGGAAAAAATGTGAGCGCACTCACAATCAAAATGGTGGAAACAAGCAAGGCGCTGAACAGCGCGCCGGTCACGGGAAACGTCCCGGCAGACGCAGGAGCGATCTTTTTCTTCGCCAGGTTTCCGGCGATGGCGAGCACCGGAATGACCATGAAGAAGCGGCCCAGCAGCATGGCTGCCGCGCCGCTGATGTTGTACCACAGGGTGTTGCCGCTCAAGCCCGCGAACGCCGAGCCATTGTTGCCTACGGACGAAGTGTAGATATACAAGACTTGCGAGAGCCCATGTGGCCCTGGATTGGAGATGCTGGAGGTGCCGAATGGCTGGACGATGGCGATCGCAGAGAAGCCGAGGATCACAAACGTCATGACTAGGATCGTAAGCATGGCCATTTTTACGTCGTAGGATTCGATTTTTTTCCCCAGGTACTCGGGAGTTCGCCCGACCATCAGCCCGGCGATGAATACCGCAAGGATCACGAAGACCACCACGCCGTACAGTCCGGAACCGGCACCGCCGAACACCACCTCACCTAGCATGATGTTGACTAGGGGCACCATGCCTCCTAGCGGAGTAAACGAGTCGTGCATGCTGTTCACCGCGCCGCAACTGGTATCCGTTGTCATCGTGGAAAATAGCGCGGAATTGGCGATCCCGAAGCGAACTTCCTTGCCCTCCATATTGCCGCCGGGCTGCAATGGTCCGGCCCGCTGATCCACGCTCGTCAATATCGGGTTCCCTCTGGCCTCGGCCCAATAGGCCGTCGTCACGCCCATCAGAAACAGCACCACCATTGCCGCCCACACGGCCCAGCCGTGCCGGGGCGAGCCGGTCATGCGGCCCAGCGTGTAGGTGAGTCCCGAGGAGATCGCGAAGATCAGCACAAGCTCAAAAAAATTTGAAAGCGGAGTTGGATTCTCAAAAGGGTGGGCGCTGTTGGCATTGAAAAATCCGCCGCCATTGGTGCCCAATTCCTTGATGACTTCCTGCGAGGCGACTGGTCCTTGCGCGATCACCTGCTGGCTCACGACTTGGGTTGAGGTCTTTCCGTCCGCGCCAGTTACTTGCACGGTCTGCGGTTCGGTAAGCTCAACCGTTGTATACGGTTTCAAGTTCTGGACAACTCCCTGAGACACCAGCGCCAGCGAACCGACCAGGCAGACCGGCAGCAGGACCCAGAGCAGGCAGCGCGTCATGTCCACCCAGAAATTACCGAGCTTGTCGGTTTCCTTGCGCGCGAGGCCGCGAATGACCACGATGGCCATCACGATCCCTGCTGCTGCTGAAGTGAAGTTGTGGTAAGCCAAACCGGCCATTTGCGTGAGGTAACTCATGGTCGATTCGCCGCCATAGTTCTGCCAGTTGGTATTGGTCGTAAAAGAGGCCGCGGTGTTGAACGCCAGCGCTTGAGGCACGTTGACCAGCTTCTGCGGGTTGAGAGGAAGCCAATGCTGCGTCCGCTCGATCAGATACAGGAGCGCCATGGAAACACCGCTAAACAGCAGCATGGCAACGGCGTACTCCGTCCAGCGCATCTCATGCTTCTCGTCTACGCCGGTCAGCCGATAGACGATCTTCTCGACGGGTCGAAGAACCGGATCCAGAAATGTCTTTTCACGGTTGAATACCCGTGTCATGAAGATGCCAAGCGGCTTGGTGACCGCAAAGATTACGCCAAGCACGAGAAAAATTTGGAACCAGCCATTTGCCGTCATGGTCAGAACTCCTCTGCCTTCAGCAGGGCGTACAGCAAATACCCAAAAAGAAGGACACAAATGATTAGCAGTATCGCGTCACCCGTATGCATTGGCTCGCTCCTATCTCAGTCGTTCGCACGCGCGAACGTAGAGGATGGCTATCGCAATGAACAGCGCCGTCGCAGCAATGAATACAATGTCCAGCATGGCTATCCCTGTCCTCCTGCTACTTCAGAGAATTCTTGGCACCTTACCACGATCCCTGTTTCTGCCCCCACCACCAGATCATGCCGACCGTCGCCGTATTCTGCTCTTTTTTCAAGACGCCGGTCGTTTCTGTTAGAAAAAAAGGCTGGTTCGAAAAATCGCGCCGCCACTCCGTACGCACAAGGAAGCCGTCGGCAAACTTGTAGTCGTACGTGAAGGTTGTTTCTTTCAAAGCCTGCGTCACGCCGCTGAACAAGCCGCCACGATCAGATAAATATTCCCCCCGGCCCGTGATCGCAGATCTTGACGTTAGCTGATAGTGAGCGTAGCCCGCACCGCCGGTAACGTGGGTCGGCGCGGAATTTTCGAATTGACGATTGATGACATAATCCGCTTCACCCACGAGCGTCAGCTTTGGCGTAACGCTCCAGGTAATATACGTGTCCAGGAGATGAAACCGCCCATTTGGTGTGGGAACGATCGGAGTTATGGACAGTCCTGGCTGCGTCGGAAGCGTAGGGAGACCAGGATTCAAAATAGAAACTAAGTCGCGCTGTTCCCGCCCGATGTGATAGATGAAGTTCCACTGTACGGTTTTCGTAGGCTTGACGATCACCTGAGCGACTTGCGACTTGAAGCCATTAAAGTCTTCCGTTTGCTGTACTCCATTTACGAGCCAGTAGCTCAACGTCAGTTTGTCGTTGACTGTGTACGTATTACGGAACCCCATGTGATAAAACGGTAAGAAATTGAAGAAGTACGCTCGCGAATAGTTGAACTGGTCCTTGGAATAGTTGCCTTCGTAGCCCATCGCGCTGGCAAACTTCCCAAAATCAATAGTGAGTCCTTTCCCAATGGGAGCCACGTAGGTTCCGTAGGCCTGAAAAACAGGGCGGTATGCCTGTGGGCGTGGTTCGTTTGCGGCATTCCCCTGCATAACCTCCGTCGCTTGGCCATATTGAAGGTCCAATCGCGCGCCAAATCTCCTGCCTGCGACAGTGTCCGGGGCTCGCTCGAGGATCACGGTCGCCTGATTCAAACTGAAACTGTTACTGCTCACGTCATAGGCCCTAAGTAGATTCACGCGCCCCACAGGCCGCTTAAAGTTGTACTCGTAATAGCCATCTAAGGTGAGGTTTATCGTGGTTCCCTGCAGAAAATCGTTAGTACTGCGTTCACTTGAAGTCCCGGGCTGGGTGGCTGCCTCCGTCCCGGCGGTTTGGACAATTGGCTGTACGGCCGCGGTTTCCGGAACAGCAGAGGACGCGCCCGCAGAGCCATTCTGTTTCAACTGCTCTTCGAGACCGTTTATTCGAGTTGAGAGCTGCACAACGAGGTTCCGCAAATCATCGAGCTGTTTTTGAAGAACGTCCTGGCTCGCCGGAGATGCTGCAGGTGTTGCTTGAGTTTGCCCATGCGCAACACCCGACCAAATGATGATGGCCGCGAGTAATCCGAGACTCCTGGTTTTCCGCATCGCCGTGCTTCCAATCTGCGCTATGCAAATCCTGGTCAAGAAGCTGGTTTGTATCCTGCTTCCGGGGCTGCTTTGTATCCTGCTTCCGGGGCTGCTTTGTCGGCCGTGGTTAGAGCCACGCTTCAGTGTGGCGCTGATCACAAGATTCCCAGCTGCCGGGACCGTTTCGAAATCTGGATAGCCAGCCGGGTTGATTGCGTCCCCGGGATTTTCCGGCCAACGCTCTGCCAATGAGTGCTATTCGTTCGACTTGACTCCCGGATAAACTGAACCAACGCATACAACATAAACGCGAGACCAAAGGCCACGAGAGTTATGAAGATCCACATCGTCCTCAGACCTCCTCTTTCGCGGGGCCATCCTTATCCAGGTCCTCTGCTGAGTCTGCGAGACTCAGCCCGCGACTGTAAGCATCACCTGCGAGATGTAAAGAAGTCGTGAAGGAATGCTTATGATTTCATCCGGGCAAGAGGAGAATTATGTAAGATGCCGGCGTCGAGAAATTGCACTGAGCAAGTCCCGAGAACTCGCGCATTTCGAAAAACAGCAGGCGCCTGACAGAAGCCAGCAAGGCCGGCGGTAGCCGAATAGTAGTAAATTGCGCGCGCTCTGATCCGATGCAAAGGAATCACAATGGAAGTTAGATCGGCAAGCGCAGCCGGGCTTCGCAGCCCTGTTTGTCAGCGCGATTTTTCAGGGTGAGTTCGCCGCCATGAGCTTCGGCGATCTGGCGACTAAGGACCAGGCCAATACCAGAGCCGCCCTGCTTGGTTGTGAAGAAAGGAACGAAAAGGTTTGTCGTGATGGGAAGGCCAGGGCCCTCGTCGACAACCCAGACATCGAGTTGTGCGCCTTGCCGGGACCAGCCCACTTGAACGGAGCCACCGGTTTCCAGCGTCGCGTCCGCGGCATTGCGAACTAAATTGATCAGCAATTGCTCCAGTTGGTCTACGTCGGCCGAAATGACCACGTCGGGACCTTTCAAAAGGTTGACCTTTACCCGTGTTTCTAGCTTTGCGGTCCGGCTGATCCATTCCGAAACGTTTACAGGCAGTAGCTTCGGTTGTGGCAGCCGTGCAAGCTGTGCGTAAGCGGCCATGAAACGTCCTAGTGCTTCGGTGCGAGAGCGAATGATGCCGAGGCCCTGCCGGAGATCATCCAGAATCGAAACGGACGCTTCGCTCTGCAATTCGGAAGACTTGGAGGCGCTCAAGAGCCCACTCTCCAGACCTTGAGCGACCGACTGAATGGGGGCGAGCGAGTTGTTCAATTCATGCCCAAGAACGCGAATGAGCCGCTGCCACGCTTTGCGCTCTTCGTCACGCAGTGTGCGGCTCAGATCGCTCAGGACTACGAGATGATGGGGCAAGCCTCCCTGGCGGAACGTCCCACGGCGCAGCCCCCAGCGCCCGGAACCTCCGGGAAAGGCCAACTCCATGGTGTGCGCGGATTCGCCTTCCAGGCAAGCTGCGAGTCCCAGTTCTTCCGCGGTAAAACCCAGCAGGCGTCCTTCAGGACGGCCCAATAAGCGCTCGCCAGCGCGATTGACCAGCCGCAGCTTCGTGCCGTTGTCGAAGGTGAAGATGGCGAGGTCAATCTCCTCCATCACGGTGCGCAGGAGGGCAGTAGCTTCCAGCGCGCCCAAGCGCTGTTGCCGAAGGGTTTCACTGAGAGCATTGACTTCAATCATCACTTCACCCATGGCATCGTCGCTTCGTGCCCCGCGAGCGCGCAGCGAAAAGTCTTCTTCGCGCAAGGCGGCCAGGAGATTCGAGAGTGTTTGCAGGGAAAAGACGACGCGATGCCGCAGGGAGAAAGCGAAGCCCAGCCACAACGAAAGGATGAAAAAGGCCAGCGTCCATACAGCGCCGGAAGAATAATTTCCATGCCACAAGAGAATCATGGCGATCAACGAACCTGGGAAACCCGCCGCTAGCGCGAGGAGCTGGATGCGGCGCTCATAGGTCAGTCGCGTCATTCCAGTCCATGTTTTTGCAACCGGCGATACATGGCGCTGCGGCTCAATCCCAGAGCCTTGGCTGCCTGGCTGACATTTCCTTCGTGGCGAGAGAGCGTGCGCTGGATGAGATAGCGCTCCACTTCGTCGAGACTCATCTCCTCCAGCTTGGCCGCGCCGCCAGCCGCCTGCGCGCGCAAACCCAGGTCTGCCGCGCGGATGGAAGGGCCGGGCGAAAGGAGCACGCCGCGTTCCACCGCATGATCTAGTTCGCGAACGTTGCCCGGCCAGGCATGCTCGTGAAGAGCCTTGACGGCGGCCGAGTCGAATCCGGAAATGTTTTTGCGGTAGCGCTGCGAATAACCGTGGAGAAAATGGTGCGCGAGGAGATCGATGTCCTCGCGGCGGTCACGCAGCGGAGGGATGTGGATCTCGATGGTATTCAGGCGAAAGAGCAGGTCTTGGCGGAACCGGCCAGCGGCGGCCTCGGCATTCACGTCGGCATTGGTAGCCGCCAGCACTCTCGCGTTGACGCGCCGAGTGGTGGATGATCCGACGCGCTCGAGATCCCCCGTTTCCAGAACGCGCAAAAGTTTTGCCTGCAGGTTGAGCGGCACGTTGGCGATTTCGTCCAGGAACAAGGTGCTGCCATCGGCGAGTTCGAACCGCCCGACGCGATCGGCGCGCGCATCGGTAAAGGCGCCCTTTACGTGACCGAAGAGCTCGCTTTCGAAAATACCTTCGGATAACCCGCCCGCATTCACGGTCACCATTGGCTTCGTCGATCGTGCCGACAAAGCATGAAGGGTTCGAGCGACAACTTCTTTTCCAGTGCCGTGTTCTCCGGTGATCAAAACGTTGGCGTCCGAGGGGCCGATTTGGCCAATCAGCTCCAGCACCGGGGCCATCGCGGGAGATTTCGCCAGAAATGTCGGGCGCGATTCGGCGCGCAGGATGCGATTTTCGGCTTCAAGACGCGATGCCTGCCTTAACGCCTGGCGTAAATCGATTTGTGTGCGCAGAATCGCGAGCAGTCGAGTATTTTCCCAGGGCTTCTGGACAAAGTCGCGCGCGCCGCGGCGCATCGCTTCCACGGCCACTTCGATGCTGCTCCATGCGGTCATGACGATAACCGGCAATGTGCTGTCCACCATTTGGATGCGCGTGAGCAGGTCGAGCCCCTCCTGACCCGACGTCGTGTATCGCGCGTAGTTGAGGTCCATTAAGACGGCGTCAAATTCTCGCGATTCGATGGCGCTCAGAGCCTCGGCCGGAGAAGCGACGGCCTGGGTTTCATAGCCCTCACGTTTCAGGAGCAAGCGCAGGGCGTCGCGGATGTCCGCCTGGTCGTCGGCTAGGAGAATTCGATAGGGCTGCGGGTTAGTCGGCTTCATTCGAATGTATTGCGAAGTTTATCCTACCGCCGTTTTTCAGGCACGGTGAGAAACCATCGAAGCACCACCGGGCAGTCAGCGATCGAGTGCTCACGCGGGTTGTGCCGCGCCGACTTGCGCGCCGGCTGTGGCGTTGTCACCCACAACCCACCCGTCCTTCAATTGGATAATGCGGCTCCCATGGGCGGCATTTCTCTCTGAGTGCGTGACTTGGATGATTGTTGTCCCGGCATCATTCAGTTTTTTGAAGAGCTGCATGATCTCTTCGCCTTGTGCGGAGTGGAGATTTCCAGTCGGCTCATCGGCGAGGATCAGTTTCGGACTGAGAATCACGGCGCGGGCCACGCCGACAAGTTGTTGCTGGCCGCCGGAGAGCTGGTTCGGGAATAAGTCTTTCTTGCCGACGATGTGGAAGCGATCGAGAGCGTCGCAAACCAGGCTAACCCGCTCCTTGTGCGGCACGTTCTTGTAGGAAAGCGGGACTTCCAGATTTTCGAAAACCGTCAGATTATCGATCAAGTGATAGCTCTGGAACACAAAACCGATGTTCGCTTTGTGCAGCTCGTTGCGCTTCTTGATATTGAGCTTGTGGACGGCTTCGCCGTGGAAGCAATAGTCCCCGCTCCATGCCCCATCGAGCATTCCGATGATGCTCAGCAGCGTAGACTTTCCGGCGCCAGAGGGGCCCATGATGGTGACAAATTCGCCGGGTTGAATATCCAAATTGATTCTGCGCAACAGATAAAACTTATTCGGACCGGCCTCGACAACTTTTTCCAGGCTTCGCAGTTGAATCAAAGGTTCCACATCGGCTCCTTGCCGTTCGAGCGGTGAATCGCAAATCTATCTTAGCGTATGTTCTTGCCGCACAAATTCCGTCCTACTCGTACCGCAAGGCGGTGATCGGATCCACGCGCACGGCGCGCCGCGCTGGAAGGTAGGACGCCAATGTGGCTACGGCCGCTAGCACCAGTGGAAGTACTATGAACGCGACTGGATCGGCAGCCTTCACTCCGAAGAGCAAGCTGGAGAGAAAGTTCGCCAGAGCGAACGCAAGGGGCAGTCCGATGCCCATGCCGACTAGTGTGAGGAACGCTCCCTTTCCCAGAACCAGACGCTGAATGTCGCTCGCCGTGGCTCCCATAGCCATACGGATCCCGAATTCGTTGGTTCGCTCGCTTACCGCATAGGACATGACGCCGTACACCCCGACCGAGGCGAGCACTAGCGCGATGATCCCCAGAATGCCCATCATGACGGCGACGTAAGCTATGCCGACAATCGAATCGCTGATGACCTTGTCCAACGGCTTGATGTTGAACAGCGACAAGTCTGGATCCACCGCAGCAATCTGGCCGCGCACTGCCGGGACGAGAGATAAAGGATCGCCACTGGTACGTAACACCAGCGAGGCGTAGAAGGGCGGCGATTGCCGGTAGGATCGATAGATTGTCGGAATATCGTCCTTATTGATCCAACTGTAGTGCACGTCATCCACGATCCCAACAATCGTCAGCCACGGGGAGTTGTCGTCGGCCTGCCCAACCTTCAGCTTTCGACCCAGGGATTTTTCGTCCGGAAAATACCGCCGAGCCAGGCTCCTGCTGACCACCGCGACGGGCAGCGTGCTTTGGGCATCCGAATCCGTGAGTTCACGTCCCTCACGCAGGGCAATCTGCATCAGATCCAGATAGCTTGGGCTAATTGTCTGGATGATGGCGCTGCGCACTTCACCTCGATCTTTCGCGGGACGTCCCTCGATGGAGAAAGTTCTTGTGCCCGCTCCTCCTCCATTCGAATAAGGAACGGAGGTGACCATCGCCGCCGATTGCACGTTCGGGATTGTCGAAAGCCGTTGCAGCACTTGCTCGTGGAAAGTTACACGTCCCGGCCGCTCCGTGTATTGCAGCTCCGGCAGGCGCAGATTCAGGGTTAGCAGCGCTTCCGGACGATATCTCTCATTCACATTGATAAGGGCGGTAAAGTTTTTTACCAGCAAGCCCGCACCGACGAGCAGCACAAGCGAAAGCGAGATCTCGGCCACGACGAGAGCGTTGCGCAAGCGATGACGCGCACGGCCCGCCGAAGATCCCCGGCCGCTTTCTTTCAATGTTTCACTGATGTTCGTGCGCGAGGTCAGCAACGCCGGCGCGATTCCAGAAAGTATCCCACTGAACAATGCTATCGCCAAAGTAAACAGAAACGCGTTCGAATCGAGGCTGATGGTGTTCCACCCGGCGACGTACTTGGCCACGTCCGCGGGCATGTGCGCCAGGATGAGAACGATGTCCCACTGCGCGACGAGCAGGCCCGCCACGGAGCCCAGCAGCGCCAAAAGAACACTCTCTGTAAGCAGTTGGCACACGATGCGCGCGCGGCTCGCCCCCATGGCAGCGCGCACCGCCAATTCCTTCTGACGCCCGGAAACACGCGCAAATTGCACGTTGGCGACGTCGGCGCAGGCAATCAATAGCACGAAGCCCACCGCGCCCATCAGAAGAAGGGTGTACTGGCGCGTAAGATCGCTGGTTGCAAATTCGCGCACCGGCATCACGCGAAGCTTCCAACCCTTGTAAGCATCCGGGAACGCATCGGTTTCGCGCTGCGCAATGGCGCTCATTTCCGCGGCCGCTTGCTTGAACGAGGTGTCCGGTTTCAGCCGGCCAAGAACCCACAAGGAGCGCGAGTTCCGCTCCGATTGCTGCTTCACCGTAAGGGCCAAAGGCATCCAAGCTTCCGCGGGCATCGGAAAATCAAACCCTTTACCCATCACTCCCACGATGGTGAAACTCTTGCCATCCACCTTGACGATCTTGTTGAGAATATTCGGATCGGACGCGTAGCGCCGTTCCCACAGGCCATAGCTGAGAATGATCTCCTGTTCTTTTCCCGGCTGTTCTTCTTCCGGCAGAAACGCGCGGCCCATTTTCGGTTGAACGCCCAGAAGTCCGAAGAAATTTGCCGTTACATCAAACCCCTGGACTTTCTCCGGCTCGCGATTTCCTGTGAGGTTTACCTCATCCCATTCGTATGCGCCCATTTGTTCGAAGGACTTCGCCTGCGCTTGCCAATCCAGATAAGTTGCCGGCGCGACTGAATTCCTGTCGATGTTCTGCTGCGGCCGCACGTCCACCATGGCCACGATGCGGTCGGCATTTTCGAAAGGCACGGAATGCACCAAAAATGCCTCGGCCACGCTAAACATTGCCGTATTTGCACCTATGCCCAGCGCCAGCGCCGCAGCGCAGACAATTGTCGCGAGGCGATGTTTCCACAACATGCGTGCGCCGTAGCGAACGTCCTGCCAGATCGTGTGCAAAAGGCCCTCCGTGAATTAGGCTCCGACGCGGGCTTCTTGTGTTTCTTCCACGATGCGTCCATCGAACAGATGAATTGTGCGCTCGGCAAAATTCGCGTAGCGCTGGTCGTGCGTAACCATGCAAACGGTCGCGCCGTTGCGGTGCAAGTCGCGCAGCAACTCCATGACGGCTTCGCCGTTCTTCGAATCGAGGTTGCCGGTCGGTTCGTCAGCCATCAGAATCAGTGGATCACCGACGAGGGCGCGCGCCACGGCCACGCGCTGCTGCTGACCGCCGGAGAGTTGCGAGGGATAGTGGCGCAGCCGGTGGGCCATGCCAACGCGTTCCAGCGCGTGCTGCACCTTTTGCTTCCTCTCCGCGGCGCTCGTCCCGCGATACGTCAATGGCAATTCGACGTTTTCATACACTGTCAAATCGCCAATCAGGTTGAACGCCTGGAAAATAAATCCAATCTCGCGGTTGCGGATTCGGGTGCGCTCGCTAATCGAGAGAGTCGCGACCGGCTGCCCGTTGAGCGTATAGTCGCCACTCGTCGGTGAATCGAGCAGCCCGAGAATGGAGAGCAACGTCGACTTGCCGCAGCCCGAAGGTCCGGCGATCGAGATGTATTGCCCCTTCTTGATCTCCAGGTGAATCTCGGACAAAGCGTGCGTCTCGACCTCATCCGTATAAAACACTTTCTTCACGCCTTCCATCTTGATGAGTGTTGCCGTCGCGTCCGTCATTTG
>JBGQDD010000057.1:0-11358 GCA_041495665.1 Candidatus Acidiferrum sp. | reverse complement strand
GAGAACTATTCAAGAAGAGCAGCACGCCATGACAACCGTTGAAACCGCAGTCGGAACAGCAAAGACCATGGTCCTCAACATGGGACCGCAGCACCCGTCAACGCACGGAGTGTTGCGCATTCTGCTGGAACTCGACGGCGAAACGGTGGTGAAAGCGATTCCTGACCTGGGATATTTGCACACGGGAATCGAAAAGTCTTGCGAGGACAAAACCTATTCTCAGGCCATCACGCTGACGGACCGGATGGACTACCTGAATCCGCTGGGGAACAACCTGGTGTACTGCCTGGCGGTGGAAAAGCTGCTCGGGCTGGAAATTCCAAAGCGCGCGCAATACATTCGCGTGATGATGGTGGAGCTGCAGCGCATTTCTTCGCACCTGGTGTGGCTGGGGACGCATGCGATCGACCTCGGGGCGATGTCCGTTTTTCTCTACTGCTTCCGGGAGCGCGAAGAAATTTTAAATATTTTCGAATTGTTCGCCGGGCAGCGGATGATGACCAGTTACATTCGAATTGGGGGCGTCGCGCTGGATCCGCCTACCGGTTGGAGACTGGCGATCGAGCGGTTCCTGAAGATGATGCCCAGCCGCGTGGACGAATACGAAACGCTGCTGACGGAAAACCGTATCTGGATTGGGCGCACGAAGGGTGTTGGGTATATTTCGGCGGAAGATGCCATCGCGCTGAGCATGACCGGGCCGACGCTGCGCGCCGCGGGCGTGGCGCACGACAACCGGAAGCTCTTCCCTTATTCCAGCTACGAAGAATTCGATTTCAGCGTGCCGACGCGGAAGGAATCGGACTGCTACGCGCGTTACTTGGTTCGCGTGGCGGAGATGAGTGAAAGCCTGAAGATCATCCGGCAGGCGTGCGACAAGATTTCGAATGAAGGACCGATCAAGGCCGAAGCACCGGGGATCATCCCGCCGCAGCGCGAAAAGATGAAGACGGAGATGGAAGCACTGATTTATCACTTCAAGATTTTCACAGAAGGATTTTCGCCTGCCCCAGGCGAAGTATTTGTTACCGTCGAATCCCCGCGCGGAGAGCTGGGCTGTTTCATCGCCAGCGACGGTTCGCCGAAGCCGCTGCGCGTGCACTTCCGTTCCCCTTCCTATATTAATTTGCAGGCGTTGCCGAAGCTGATCGAAGGCCAGTTGATTTCGGATGTGATTGCCTGCATCGGGACCATCGATATCGTTCTCGGAGAAGTGGACAGGTAAGCATGGAACTCTCCCCAACACTTTCAGCGAAGTTTGAAAAGTTGCAATCAAGCTACCCGGTGAAGCGCAGCGCGCTGATTCCCATGCTGATGTACGCGCAGGACGAGTACGGCTGCATCAGCGACGAGATGATCGCGGAAATCGGGCGGCGGCTGGACCTGAACAACGTACAGATTGAAGAGACGCTGGCGTATTACTCGATGCTGCACCGCAAGCCCTGGGGCAAGAATCACGTGCAGATTTGCACCAACGTGGCGTGCATGCTGAAGGGCGGATACACGCTGCTCGATCGCGCGAAGAAGCGGCTGGAGATCGGGCACAAGGAAACGACGCAAGATGGCGTTTTTTCACTGGAAGAAGTGGAATGCATCGGCGCCTGCACCGGCGCGCCGGCCATGCAGGTGAACTACGACTTCTTCGAAAATCTTACGCCGCTCAAGTTCGACCGCATCATTGAGGATCTTGATGCGGGGAGACGCCCGACGCCGGAGCCAGTGATATCCGGCGCGATCCACGAGAGGCATGCACTGGAGACACCGCTGATCAGCCGGCGATGGGGGATGAAGGACTCGCACAAGATTGACGTTTACCTGATGCAGAGCGGCTATCAGGCACTGGAAAAAGCGCTGAAGGAGATGACGCCGGAAACGATCATCGAGGAAGTTAAGAAGTCGAACCTGCGCGGACGCGGCGGCGCGGGATTCCCGACGGGCATGAAGTGGTCGTTCGTGCCAAAGGATTCGCCGAAGCCGAAGTACGTGATTTGCAACGCGGATGAATCCGAGCCGGGCACGTGCAAAGACCGGCCGCTGATGGAGATGGACCCGCACCAGCTCCTCGAGGGAATGGTGATCGCGGGACGCGCGATTGGCTCGCACCAGGGCTTCATTTATATTCGCGGCGAATACCGCTACGTGCTGGATATCGTGGATACGGCCATCGCCGAAGCGTATGCGCACGGCTATCTGGGAAAGAATATTCTCGGGTCGGGATTTGATTTCGAATTGCTGGCGCACACGGGTGCGGGTGCGTACGAATGCGGGGAAGAGTCAGCGCTGATGGAATCCCTGGAAGGCAAGCGCGGATATCCGCGGATCAAGCCGCCGTTCCCGGCGGTGGTCGGACTATACGGGTGCCCGACCATCATCAATAACGTCGAGACGTTGAGCGCGGTGCCGTCGATTATTCGAGAAGGTGGCGACGCGTACGCGAATCGCGGCACGCCGAAAAATGGCGGCACGCGGATGCTGTGCATCGCGGGACACATCAACAAGCCCGGGATTTATGAAGTGCCTCTGGGCATGAACATGAAAAAGTTTATCTACGAGGTGGCCGGAGGAATACCGAAAGGAAAGAAACTGAAGGCGGTGATTCCCGGAGGAAGCTCCTGCCCGCTGCTCACCGCCGACGAGATCGATATTGCGATGGACTACGATTCGGTGGCGAAAGCAGGTTCGATGCTGGGTTCCGGCGGCATGGTGATCATGGACGAAGACACCTGCATGGTGGACTTGGCGAGACGAATCATGCAGTTTTACGCGCACGAATCGTGTGGCTGGTGCATTCCGTGCCGCGAAGGAACGACGTGGCTGCGCAAAACACTGGAGCGCTTCCATGCCGGGATGGGCCGTCCGGAAGATATCGATATGATCGCGGACCTGGCGAAAAACATGCTGGGACGGACGTTCTGCCCGCTCGGGGACGCGGCGGCTATGCCAACGATCAGCATCATGAAGAAGTGGCGCGGTGAGTTTGAAGAACATTTGAAGGGACGTTGCGCGTCCAAATCCGCCGAAGCGCTGGTTGGTTCGCGATAGGAATCCATGGCCGAACAGAAACTGATCAAGCTGAAAATTAACGAGCGCGAAGTGCAAGTGCCGCAAGGGACGCTGGTGATCGAAGCAACGCGGCGCATCGGGACGGAAGTGCCGTCGTTCTGCTACTACCCCGGGCTATCGCTGCAAGCGGCGTGCCGGATGTGCCTGGTGGAAGTGGAAAAAGCGCCGAAGCTGCAGACCGCCTGCACGCTGATGGCGACAGAAGGGATGATCGTTCGAACAGACACCGAGCAGGTGCGGCAGGCGCGGAAGTACATGCTGGAATTCCTGCTGACGAACCATCCGCTGGATTGCCCGGTGTGCGACAAGGGCGGCGAGTGCGAATTGCAGGACATGGTGTTCCGCTACGGCGCGGACACGAGCCGGTTCGTGGAAGAAAAAATTCACCGCCCGGAAGAAAAATGGTCGGAGCTGGTTTATTACGATGCGCCGCGCTGCATCCTGTGCTTCCGGTGCGTGCGCGTGTGCGATGAGGGCATGGACGTGAAAGCGCTGGGCGTGGGGATGCGCGGCGCGAACAGCGTGATCATTCCAAATCGCCAGGATCATTTGGAGTGCGAAGAGTGCGGGATGTGCATTGATATTTGCCCCGTGGGAGCGCTGACGAGCGGGACGTACCGGTATAAAACGCGGCCGTGGGAAATGTCGTACGTTTCGACGGTGTGCACGCACTGCTCGAACGGCTGCAAGACCACGCTGAGCGTGCGCAACCACGAGATTCTGCGTTCCAACAACCGGGACCTCAGCGGCATCAACAAGGATTTTCTGTGCGTGAAGGGGCGGTTTGGATTTGACTTCACAAAGCACGCCGAGCGCATCCGTCAACCGATGGTCCGCAAGGGCGACAAGCTTTATCCCGCGTCGTGGGAAGAAGCCGCGCGGGCCGCGGCGACGAAATTGAAGGCGGTCTACGACGCCGGCGGCAAGGATGCCATCGGCTTCATCGGCTCGAATCGCACGTCGAATGAAGAGAATTATTTGTTGCAGCGGATGGCGCGCGCGACGTTTGGAACGAATAACATCGATCATCATCGCACGGCGGATTACACGGGATTGATCACGGCGCTGGGCGAGGGCGCAGGCGATTCCTTGCTTACCATGGAGCAGTTGTATCAATCGAAGGCGGTCTTGCTGGTGGGAAACGATCCGACGAATCAGAACCCGCTCGCCGGGTGGCAGATTCGCAGCGGCATTCGCCACTTTGGCACGAAGCTGTTCATCATCAATGCGAACGAGATTAAGCTGAAGCGCAAGGCCACGCAGTTTGTGAACGTGGCGGCGGGCCAGGAGGCAGACGCGCTGCGATGGCTGGCACACGGGGAAGGACAGCTCTCGACGGCGCTGGTCGAACAACTCGTGCAATTGAAGGCCGGGCTGGAGGCGGAAAGCGATGTTGCGGTCGTCTTTGGCGCGGAAGTTTCTGGCGCGGCGATCGCGCAACTCGTTGCTTTTGGCTCGAAGCTTCCGGGCAAGACGCGGTACATGGCGCTGGGCGATTACGCGAATTCGCGCGGGGCGGCGGATATGGGCGTGCTACCGGACCGCTTGCCGGGCTATGCGTACGTTGACAATGCCAGCGCACGCGAGGCACTGGAAAAACTTTGGGGCGGCGTGATTCCTTCGAAGGCGGGCCAGACGGCGCCGCAGATGGTCGAAGCGGCGCAGGCGGGCAAGCTGAAGGCGCTTTACGTGGTGGGCGCGAATCCGCTGGTGCATTTTGGCACGCTCGGTTTCGGGCGCGGCAAACTCGAATTGCTGATCGTGCATGAGATGTTCCTGACGGAAACGGCGAAAGTGGCGGACATTGTTTTTCCCGCGGCTTCGGCATACGAAAAGGACGGGACGGTCACCAACACTTCGGGCGAAATTCAAATGCTGCACAAGGGCGCGGAAGTGATGGGGCCGCGGAGCGACTTCGACCTGCTGAGGATCTTGTCACATCAACTGGAAAAACTGGGGCTGGGGAAGGCGTTTCATTACAAGACGCCGGCGGCGGTGTTTGAAGAAATTCGCGGGGCGGTGAGCGGCTATAACGTGCATGCGGCGGGGCTGCTGACCGGCGGCGCGGAACCGACGCGCGTGGAATTTGCCAGAAACGGACACGCACCGTACGACGTGCCGGTGGGATTGATTTGCTCTGCGAAAGACACTTTGTTTACGAGCGGGACGCTCGGGCGCTTCTGCACCATGATGGAATCCCTGCCGGAGGCCAAGACCGAACCGTGAATTCTTTCTTGTCCACAAACGCGGAGCTGATTATCACGCTCGTCAAGATCGTGATGCTGCTGTTCATCGTTCTTACGGTGAACGCGTATTTGACTTGGTTCGAACGGAAAGTCGTGGCGCACATGCAGTCACGCTGGGGGCCGCACCGCGTGGGCCCGCATGGATTGCTGCAGCCGCTGGCGGACGGCGTGAAGTTTCTTTTTAAAGAGGATCCGACGCCTGCGGGCGTGGATAAATTTGTCTACTATCTTGCGCCGCTGCTGTCGCTGGCGCTGGCGCTGACGTCGCTCGCGCTCATCCCGTTTGGGCCGGAGCCATTGCCGTGGAAATTTTTCGGGCAGCCTATTTATTTGGGGATTGCGCCTCCCGATGTGAATGTGGGGATCCTGGCGCTTTTCGCGATCACGGCGATGGGCGTTTATGGCGTGGCGCTCGCGGGATGGTCTTCCAACAGCAAGTATCCGCTGCTTGGCGGGCTGCGCAGCTCGGCGCAAATGATCAGTTACGAGCTGGCGCTGACGATGTCCGTGGTCGGGGTGCTGCTGATGGCGGGCAGCTTCAATTTGAAAAAAATCATCGAGGCGCAGGCGCACCATCCGGAGTGGGGGCTTTTTGGCTGGAACATCTGGCCGCAGATTCTGGGTTTCTTTTGTTTTTTTGTTGCAGCGGTCGCGGAAACGAACCGTGTGCCGTTCGATCTGCCTGAAGCGGAATCGGAACTAGTCGCGGGCTTCCACACGGAGTATGCGAGCTTTAAGTTCGCGATGTTTTTTATCGCGGAGTACACCAGCATGATCACGGTTTCGTGCCTGTGCTCGATCATGTTTTTCGGCGGATGGCTGTCTCCCTTCCCTGCTTCGTGGACTTTCACCCACTATTTGCCGTCGGCGATCCTGATTCCGTTCGGATTGTGGGTCATCTGGGATGGGATCCGCTATGAAACGATTTTTGGCCGAATCCTACTGCCGGGCCTAGGGACTGCATTCGCGGCGCTCGGCGCGGTTTTTGTATTGCTGCCCGATGTGAACCTGTTTATTCAGGGGCCCTTCTGGCTGCTGTCGAAGATTTTTGTTTTTCTGTTTGTGTATGTGTGGATGCGCGGGACGCTGCCGCGTTTCCGCTATGACCAGCTGATGGCGTTCGGGTGGAAATTGCTCCTGCCGCTGTCGATCGTGAACGTGATCCTCACCAGCTTTGCGATCCTGGCGAAGATGACGTGGTGGGGTACGAAATGACGGCGCCGCTCGTGGTTTTTTTCGTGCTGGCGGCGCTGGCGGTGATCGGCGCGGTCAGCTTGATCCTGCAAAAGCATCCGATTCATAGCGCGCTGTCGCTGATCGTGGTGATGATTGCGCTGGCGGGGCTTTATCTGCTGCTGGGCGCGGAATTCGTGGCGGCCGTGCAGATCATCGTTTATGGCGGGGCGATCATGGTGCTGTTCGTGTTTGTGATCATGCTCCTAAATGCAGGCATCGAAGAGCACACCAGCATTTCGAAGATGGCGGGAGCGCCGGGTTTGCTGCTGGTGGTCGCGTTGGCGGGCTTCGTGGCGGCGACGATTGCGAGGTCGACGGACAGCATACAAGGCACTTCGCAAACTGGGGAAATGTCTTCGACGCTCGGGATTTCGAGCATGATCTTCAAGGAGTTTGTGTATCCGTTTGAGTTGACCTCGTTTCTGATTCTCGTGGCGGTCCTGGGAGCCACGGTGCTGGCCCAGCGGGAGAAGAGCTGAGATGGTGCCGACGAACTATTACGTGATACTGAGCGCGATCCTGTTCGGGCTGGGCGTGTTTGCGTTTATTTTCAAGCGCAACATCATCACGATTTTCATGTCCATCGAGCTGATGCTCAATGCGGTGAATCTGGCGTTCGTGGCGTTCAGCCAGGCGCTGGGGAAACTGGATGGGCAGGTTTTTGTGTTGTTTGTAATTGTGGTGGCGGCGGCGGAAGCAGCCGTGGGACTGGGAATTATCATCTTGATTGCGCGCAACCGGCAAACGCTGAACGTCGAACGCGTGGACCTGCTCAAACTCTAATGCCGACACTCCCGATGCTCGAATACTTGTGGATTGTCCCGCTCTTGCCGCTGCTGGGCTCGGCGGTGAATGGATTGTTTGGCGCGAAGTGGCCGAATAAGATTGTTAACTGGGTGGCGATCGGCTCGACGGGGCTTTCGTTTCTGTGCGCGCTTGAAGCGGTGCGCGAGTTTTTCTTGTCTGGCCAAGTTCTCTTCCGCAAGGAATTCTTCACCTGGATTGCGGCGGGCAATTTCCGCGCGGGCTTCGATCTGCAGATGGACCAGCTCACGGTAGTGATGGTGCTGGTGGTGACCGGTGTGGGCTGGCTCATTCATATCTATGCGACCGGATACATGGCGCATGAGGGCGGGTACTACCGGTTCTTTTCGTACCTCAACTTGTTCATGTTTTTCATGTTGATTCTGGTGCTGGCCGCGAACTACGTGCTGCTTTTCGTTGGTTGGGAGGGCGTGGGTCTTTCGAGCTACCTGCTGATCGGGTTCTATTTCCTGAAGAAGTCCGCTTCGGACGCGGGGAAGAAAGCGTTCATCGTCAATCGCATCGGCGATTTTGGATTCATGCTGGGGATGTTTTTGCTGTTCAAGACATTTGGGACGCTGGATTTCGTGCAGCTTTTCGCCAAGGCCGATCCGTGGCCTGCGGATGCGATGGGGCAGCTTGGGACGTTTACGATCGCGTGCCTGCTGCTTTTCATGGGAGCGTGCGGAAAATCGGCGCAATTGCCGCTCTATGTGTGGCTGCCGGACGCCATGGAAGGGCCGACGCCGGTCAGCGCGTTAATTCACGCGGCGACGATGGTGACGGCGGGCGTATATGTCGTTGCGCGCTCGCACATTCTTTTTGCGCATGCTCCGACGGCGATGCTGGCCGTTGCCATCGTCGGCTGCGCTACGGCTTTCTTTGCGGCGACCATCGGCTTGGTGCAGACGGATATCAAGAGAGTTCTCGCCTACTCCACGGTCAGCCAGTTGGGATACATGTTTCTCGCGTGCGGCGTCGGCGCGTTTTCTGCGGGCATTTTTCACCTGATGACGCATGCGTTCTTCAAGGCGCTTTTATTCCTTGCAGCGGGCAGCGTGATTCACGCCATGGGCGGCGAGCAGGACATGAACCGCATGGGCGGGCTGAGCAAGAAGATTCCGTGGACGTTTGGAACCATGCTGGTCGCGACGATGGCCATCGCGGGCATTCCCTTGTTCGCCGGTTTCTTCTCCAAGGATGCCATTCTGTTCGCGGCATTTCAAAGCGAGACCGGTGGCCACTTGCTCTACGCTTTCGGCTTGCTGACGGCGCTGCTTACTTCCTTCTACATGTTCCGGCTCATTTTCCTGACGTTTCACGGCAAGCAGCGCTTTGACGAACACAAGGTGCACGTCCATGAGTCACCGTGGAGCATGCTGGGACCGCTGGTGGTGTTGGCGGTGCTCTCGTTTGCGGGGGGCTGGTTTGCTCTGCCCGCGTTTTTCCAGGGCCCGGACTACTTCAGCAATTTCCTTGCGCCAGTGTTTGGCGGGCACGAATCTGCGGAGGCCGCTGGTGAAGCTGCAGCTCACCAACTGGAGTTGATCCTGGCGGGGGTGGCCGTGAGCGCGGCCTTGATTGGTCTCGCAGTTACTTACTGGCTATATCTGAAGAGACCTGAAAAGGCGGACGGACTGGCGAAGTCGCTGAAGCCCGCATACACAACTCTTCTGAACAAGTATTACGTGGACGAGTTGTACGCTGCGGTAGTGGTCAGGCCGCTGGTTTGGATTTCGACCAATGCGCTCTGGAAAGCGGCCGATGTGGCCGGAATTGACGGAGCGGTGAATGGGATTGCGGCCGGAACTTCGGTCATCGGGGACGGCGTGCGGCATACGCAATCCGGAAACACGCGCAGCTACGCGGTGTGGGTCGTTGTTGGGGCCATCGTGATCATTGCGGTCATCTTCTTCTGGCCGGCCGGTGGAAAACCGGTTCTCGGGATGGTGCGCTGATGCTGCCCGGCGGACATTTGCTCTCGGTGCTGATCTTCTTCCCGGCTGTTGGCGCGCTGGCGCTCTTGCTGCTGCGCGGCGACGATCACAAATTCATCAGGATTATTGCGTTGATCGTTTCCCTGGCGGAATTTTTGCTTTCGCTCTTGATGATCCGGGCAGTCCCTGTCGGCGCCGCCGGGTATCACCTCGAGGAATACCTTAAGTGGATCAATCAGCCGCCGATCAATTACCACTTGGGCGTGGATGGAATTAGTTTGTTCCTCGTCATCTTGACGACGTTCCTGACGCCGATTTCGATTCTGGCGTCGTGGAAGAGCATCGAGCACCGCGTCAAAGAATTTTTCGTGATGCTGTTGATGCTGGAAGTCGGCGTTGTCGGCGTGTTCCTTTCGTTGGACCTTTTTCTCTTTTTCCTTTTCTGGGAAGTGATGCTGATTCCGATGGCGTTGCTCATCGGCATTTGGGGCCACGAGCGCCGCATCTACGCCGCCGTGAAGTTCATCCTGTACACCATGGCAGGTTCGATCTTCATGCTGATCGGGATTATCTGGCTTTACAACGCGACGGGAACGTTTGATCTGCCGACGATTCAGACTTTGCTCCACACGCCAGCTTCGCAAGGCGGCCTTGAGCTTGCGCAATCGACCGAGATGCTCCTTTTCCTGGCATTCTTTATCGCGTTTGCAATCAAAGTACCGCTCTTCCCGTTGCACACGTGGCTACCGGACGCGCACGTGGAAGCGCCCACGGCTGGCTCGGTGATGCTGGCGGGCGTGCTGCTAAAGATGGGTACCTACGGCATGATTCGCTTCTGCCTGCCGCTCTTCCCAGGGGCATCGCGCCGCGCCGCGGGCTGGGTCGCCGCGCTGGCGATTATCGGCATTATTTACGGCGCGCTGGTCGCGATGGTGCAGCCGAACCTGAAGAAGCTGGTCGCGTATTCGTCGGTCAGCCACCTGGGCTTCGTGGTGCTGGGTATTTTTGCGTTCCAGAACATTTCCATGCAGGGAGCGGTTTACCAGATGCTAGCGCACGGTATCTCGACGGGCGCGCTCTTCTTGCTTGTGGGCATGTTGTACGACCGGCGCCACACGTTTGAAATCAGCGAGTACGGCGGCCTGGCCACGCCGATGCCGAAGCTGGCGGCGTTCTTCCTGTTCGTGGCGCTCTCGTCGCTGGGCCTGCCGATGCTGAATGGCTTCGTCGGCGAATACCTGGTACTGCTCGGCACGTACCAGCGGCACTGGCAATGGGCTTCGTGGGCCGCGCTCGGCGTGATCCTTTCCGCTTGCTATCTGCTGTGGTCGTATCAACGGGTGTTCTTCGGCGAAATTACGCGGGAGAAAAACCGCACGCTCCCCGACGCCTCGGCGAGAGAGAAGTGGATTCTGGTGACCATGGCGATCGTCACGCTGTGGATGGGCATTGGCTCGACGTTTATCACGGCTCGCACGGCCGCTGCCGCGCAAGACGTGATTGACCAGGTCGAACCGCAAAGGCCGTATGAAGCCGCGGCGCCGAGTGGGGCCACGCCACAGGCGAAGCACGATTCGGCAAGCGCGGCGAAGGCCATCTCGACGGAAAGGCTGGGAATTCGCTAAATGCTTCCCCGCACCATCGACATTTATCGCGTGCTTCCGGAACTGGTGTGGTGTGGCTTCGGCGTACTGTTGATGCTGATGCAGCCGTTCGTGCGCAGCCGCCAATTTTTTACGTTTCTTGCGTTGATCGGCACGCTGACGGGAACGGTTGCATCCGTCACCGCGGCAATGCACGCGGGGCCGGGCTTCGGTGGGCTGGTGCAGTCCGATTCCTTCAGCTTCTTCTTCCGGCTGCTGGTGGGCACGGTGGCGTTCCTGGTGGTGCTGGCGGCGGGGCCGTACCTGGAGCGAGAGCGGCTTCCCTTCGCGGAGTTTTACGCGCTGCTGCTCTTCGCCACGGCCGGCATGGGCGTGCTTGCTTCGGCGCAGGAGCTGCTCACCGCGTTCATCGGCTTGGAGATGAGTTCAATCTCCAGCTACGTCCTGGCGGGGTACCGGCGCGATTCG
>JBGQDD010000056.1:0-11373 GCA_041495665.1 Candidatus Acidiferrum sp. | reverse complement strand
TTGCACTCCAGTCTTTCCTTGGTTTTGGGGATCCCCACGAGGTCGTTCGAGGCCCATTATTTATACATTGTATCTTTAACGATGTAAAGGATATAATCTCGCCCAAGCAAGAGTGGGAGGACTGCTGCATGCCTCGCAAAGCTGACGCTCGTTTGGAAGGCCGTATCCTCGATGCCGCATACCGCTTGTGGAGCCAACGCGGCGAACAGGCCCTCACCATGCGCGCCGTCGCCCGCGCCTCGGGCACCACTACCCCTACTCTTTATGAGCGCTTTTCCAACAAAGAAGACCTCCTCTCCCTGCTCCGCCGCCGCGCTCGCCTGAATCTCTTCTCGGCCATCAAGCCCTCGCGCACCCCCGCGCAAGTTTGCCGCCGCGTTCTCGACTTCTTTGCGGCCCATCCCAATGACTACCGCCTCATCTCCGAAGATTGGGCCATCGCCTTCGCCCGCAAAGAACACATGCCTTCATTCGAATTCTTGAAACGGCGTCTGGCCGCTCAACTTGGTGGTAAGCCCGATCGACATACTCCCGTGGCTCTGGCGCTGGTCGCACTTCTGCATGGCACGGCTACACTCCTTCACTCCGTGGACTTTCATAAGAAAATCTCCCGCGATTTCCGCCGCGCCTGCATCTCCGCCTGCGAAGCCTTGATTCAAGCCGCTTCCGCAAAAGCCGCTCGCTCCAAGCGCCTTCCGCACGGTCGCCGAACGACTCTTCCTAACTCATAGGAACGACCCTCCCTTTCCTGCCCGATTCATGCCAAAATGTGGGTGACGAGCGCCCGGCCCCAGGCGCCTGCGAATCGCAAGTCGAGACGTTCCAGCCCTGCCCTAGACGCCGCGGTGTTCTCTCGGCGGTCGCACGCCACGCTGTTGGCAGTGTCTTCATTGGCGGGCTCGCGGGAATTCGCAGTTGGAGGTGCAATATGAGCGATGTCTGGAAACAGTGCGAAGGTCAGGTCATCGACAATCGATTCCGGCTGCAGCAGTACTTAGGGGGAACGGACGACTCCGCTGTCTTCCTCACGCAGCTCGCCGATCCGCAATCTCAAAAAGCCGCCATCAAGTTCATTCCCGCCGGTACCACCGCCGATCTCCAGATCTCCCTCTGGCGCCGCACTATGCAGCTCGTTCATCCCCATCTGCTCCGCATCTTCGACATTGGCCGCTGCCGCCTCTCGAACAGGGATCGTCTCTACGTCGTGATGGAGCATGCCGAAGAAGACCTCTCTCAGATTCTCCCTCAGCGCTCTCTCACGGCCTCCGAAGCTCGCGAAATGCTCGAACCCGTGCTCGATGCTCTCGTTTTTCTCCACGGCCATGGCCTCGTTCATTCGCGGATCAAACCTTCCAACATTCTCGCTACCGCCGACCAACTCAAGCTTTCCAGCGACACTCTCTTCCCCATCGGTGAATCCCGCAAACCATCGCGCAAATTCGATGCTCACGACGCTCCCGAAACCGCGGTCTCTCCGCTCTCGGCTGCCGCCGACGTCTGGTCTCTCGGCATGACCCTGGTTGAAACACTCACGCAGCAAGCACCTGCCTTGCAGCCCGGAAGCCAAGCCGACCCGGTCGTCCCTGATATGCTTCCCCAGCCCTTTCTCGACATCGCGCGGCACGCACTCCGCCGCGAACCGCGGCGCCGCTGGACTATTCCCGAAATCGCCGCGCGCCTCAATCCCATGGCTGTCGCCGCCGCTGCCGCCGGACAATCCGTCTCGCCGCTGGCTGTTCCGCTCTCTCCAGTTCCGGCGGTCCCCGCGGCAAAGCTGCAAGTCCCAAAGTCCGAGGCGCCCTCACCAAGAGCGCAAGTGCTGCCGCCACGTCCGCAAGCCACGAACGCGCGAAAACAAACCCTTGTTCTACCCAACTATGTCGTTCCTGTTGCCGCTGTGCTTCTGGTTATCGTCGCGATCTTTGCGCTGCCGAAAATCCTCGGCCATCGTTCCGACTCTTCCCTGTCCGCTTCGACGGCTTCTGCCCCGCCTGCGGCGCAGCCAAAACCAGCCGAACAGCCTGCGCGTCGTGAAACCCCACCGGCTCCAAAGCCGTCCGCACCATCCGCAACGCAAAACTCGCTGAAAGCCGCCGCCGAGAAAAAGACTGCGGCACCGCCGCGGAGTTCACCGGTCACCACGCCAGCCCCTGCTTCCGTGCGCACCGATACTTTCCCGTCGGCAAATGCGCCGAGCGCTTCCGCTTCCTCTTCCGCGCGCGGTGAAGTCCTCGATCAGGTTTTGCCCGACGTCTCTGAGAAAGCCCGCGCCACCATTCAGGGTGTCGTTCGTGTGAGCGTCCGCGTTCACGTCGATCCCACCGGCAACGTCTCCGAGGCTGCGCTCGATTCGGGTGGCCCCAGTAAATACTTCGCCGATCTCGCCCTGCAAGCCGCGCGGCGCTGGCAGTTCACCTCACCCGAAGTCGGCGGCCACAGCGTCCCCAGCGAATGGCTCATTCGCTTCCATTTCTCGCCATCCGGCTCCAAAGCCATTCCAACGCAAACAGCTCCGTAGCATTTGCTGGCGAGAGTCTCTATGGCTTCGCTGCGGCAATCGCGGTGACGTAGTTGATGGGCGCGTGGTCGGCGAGATCGCGGAAGCCCACGTTTCCGCTCTTCCACGCGTACTGCAGTAAATAATCGGCCTGGGCGCGCAGGCGGTCCGCGGAAATAAAATCATCACTCGGATTCTCGATCACGTGGCGGTTGCGGTCGATGTACAACGGATCGCCCAGATGCGCGTAGCCAAGAAAAGCCGGAGGAAGCTGCGTGACGATGTCGCAGCAATCCACGTAGCGAAAATCGTTCACGCCGCTCAGCAACGCAACAAAATCGTGGTCGCCTACGCGCGGCGAGCCGATGGTGTACAGCGCGTTGGGAGCTTCTATGCTCGCGAGAACCGTCGCGAGTGCGGCTCCCAGGCTGTGACCGGTGACGAGCAGTCGGCAATCGATTTTCTGCACGGCCGGCAGCAGGCCCTGCCTCACTTCCTCGAACGCGTCTCTCCAGCCCTTGAATACTTTGGCCGTGCCGCTCCAGGGCACCAGTAAGGCTTCCACGTCATCAAGCAAATCAGTGGGATCGTCTCTATCCGTGCCGCGAAAGGCCACCACCGCCAGTTTGTTTTCTTTCACCGCGTCGTCGTGAAAGGCCACGAAGCAGTGCGTGCCGCCGTTTCTTTCGTGTCCTTTGCTCTCGAAAAACCCCAGCGGTTTGAAACCCATCGGGCCGAGCCTTTGCGTGATCTTGTCCTGATCGAACGCAAAATTCGGGAACTGATCGCAATACGCCAGCAAGGCCATCCAGGCACACAGCTCCGCGTCGGTCTTCGGCCGCTGCGTCGGAAAGGAATCCAGAAACTTCGCGGGATAATAGAGATCCTGCTGTCTCGCGCTGTAGGGCACGCCTTGGCTCATAGTTACCCTCCTCGGCGAACCCCGGGAGCATACCACTTCTGCACGATATCGTGGAGTAGAGCATATTGAAGAGAAAGTAGGGGTACGCCGCTCGCTCTATCGCGGTCTCAGTACGGCGAACTTCGTCATCGTAAAGCCCAGCGCTGCCCCCAAAAACACATCCGATGGGAAGTGCGATTGATTCGTGACCCTGGAGAAGCTGATAACCGAGGCCATGCCGTACGCCACCCAGGGCACCCAGCGATGTTGGCGATAACGATGGGAGAACACCGTCGCAACGGCAAACGCCGCCGACGCATGACCGGAAGGAAAGCTCGTGTTTATGCCCGTAGGAGACACATGGCTGTGGAAGAAGGTGTCGGAGAACTTGCCGGACGGTGGGATGTCCGAAGGACGTAGTCGCCGTGTCGCTGCTTTCATAGCGAAGTCCACGATGGCGCTGTCGGCGTATGCTTCACCGGCGAGGAGCGCGGTCTTTTCCGCGTAGGAATCGTGGCGGAAATGTCCCACCACCAGAAAGGCTACGGGAACAATGGCTATTTCCCCTCCCGTGATGCGCCCGGAGAAGGCATCGTTGAAGCCCTCGAATCGCGCCGTGCGCCTGAAGTACGGCGTGTCGTGCGGATCAGCGGTGATGAGGGCCGCCGTCATGCCCGTTACTGCAAGCGTAGGCAGCCAGTGCCGCCCCTTGCCGAGCTGCACCGGGAACAGCCAGATGTCTTTCTGATCCTGGAGAATGTTTCGCGGGAGCCTGCGCCAGGAGACCTCACGCTCCACTCCTGTTGACGCCGCGTTTTGCGGGCTTGCATCCGCGGCGACGGTTTGCGGCGCTTCCTGCGCACCAAGCGAGGGGCAACCGAACGCAATCCCCATGCACGCAGCGGAACACAGCAGCCATGACCGGCGGAATCGCGGCCTCACCACGGATTCCTCGCTTTGTCTCGTTCTTTCCCACATGGTCCTTTCAAGGGTACTAGTGAACCGCCTCAAGCACCAACCTCTGTCGCCACAGGCTAAACGAGCGGCAAGTTTTCGGACGCGTGCCAGACCCTTACCACTGAATGACAAGCCTCCCTGCGCTCGCTGTACTCATCTCAACCACAGTTCCCCGTGTCCTTTCGGAATCATTGTTGCGCCAAGGCACCAAAAACGCTTTAACAGCCAGGTATCAGAAGTCCGCGACCGCAGAGCTGTCTTTGCAAGATGACGAATCCTCACATCCCTCCCTCGCGGCCCTCTTCCACTAGCAATTACGCTGACGGACGAGTAAAATCCTCTCCGGCAATTGTTTTTTTCATTTGTAGTTTCTACTTTCCAGTTTCTCGTTTCTGCCTTCTTGGGGGGCCGTTCGTGCCGAAACAGAAGCGACCGAAAGATCCGCCCAATCACAAATCCAACAAGCGCCCCATCGAGCAGTACGACCACAAAGGCAAAACTCGCGTCAACAATCCTCCCGTCGGCCTCGTCACCCCGAAAACCGATCCGCCCGTCACCTCGCGTAAAACCTACGAATACGATCCGCACCTCGACCCGCAGCTAGTCTGGGCCGGCAAGAAAGAACACACTTCCTTCGAAGTCCCCACCGTCTCCCTCCACGTCCACGAGCGCATCGACCCGCGCACCATCATCGAAGCCGTCCGCAAACGCAACGGCGTTCCGCTCAAGCCCGCTCAGGGCTACCTCTTCGAAACAAAAGAAGAAAATCCTCCTCTCCGCGAAGCCGTCGATTTCTACCGCCACGCCCACGGCTGGACCAACCGCCTCATCGCCGGCGATTCTCTCCTCGTCATGAACTCCCTCCTCGAAAAAGAGGGCATGGCCGGCCAAGTCCAGATGGTCTACATCGACCCGCCCTACGGCATCCGCTACGGCTCCAATTTCCAGCCCTTCGTCAATCGCCGCGACGTCAAGGACGGCAAGGACGAAGACCTCACCCAGGAACCCGAAATGGTCCGCGCCTTCCGCGACACCTGGGAACTCGGCATCCACTCCTATCTCACCTATCTCCGCGACCGCCTTCTTCTCGCCCGCGATCTCCTCCACGAATCCGGCTCCGTCTTCGTCCAAATCTCCGATGAAAACGTCCACTTGGTGCGGGGACTTATGGACGAGGTCTTCGGAAGCAACAATTTCCTTTCGCAGATTGCGTTTCGGACCAGCGGAAGCCTCAGCGCGGACGTTGTGAGTGGAATCTACGACATACTCGTGTGGTATGGTCGCGACGCCAAGAAAACGAAGATCAGGCCTCTGTTCCTTAACCGAGAAGTTGATAGCTATCAATTTGTCGAACTTGCGGATGGAACCCGCAAGCCAATATCTGATACTTCAGACATCCCTACCGACGCGCGCTGCTACACGACTGAGAATCTGGTGTCCAGTGGCTATACCGCGACCTGTATCTTCCCAATTGAGTTTGAACGTCGCACATTTAACCCTTCATCAGGAAAAAGCTGGAAAACAACGAAGTAAGGAATCCAAAAGCTAATTGCTAACAGACGCCTTCAAGCACAGGGGACGACCGTCCGATATGTGCTCTTTTACGACGATTATCCCGTTTGTCGTCTTACAAACCTTTGGACAGATCTTGCTGGCTCGCCGGACAAGATTTACGTTGTCCAGACGAACCCGAAGGTGATTCAGCGCTGCATGTTAATGACAACCGACCCAGGCGACCTCGTCTTCGACCCCACCTGCGGCTCCGGCACCACAGCCGTCGTCGCCGAACAATGGGGCCGCCGCTGGATCACCTGCGACACTTCCCGCGTCGCCACCACCCTCGCCAAGCAACGCCTCATGTCCGCCACCTTCGACTACTACAAACTCGCCCACCCCAACGAAGGCGTCGGCAGCGGCTTCGAATACAAAAAGGTTCCCCACGTCACTCTAGGATCCATCGCCAACAACGAACCTCCCGGCGAGGAAACCCTCTACGACCAGCCGCTCATCGACAATTCCCGCGCCCGCATCTCCGGCCCCTTCACCGTCGAAGCCGTCCCCGCTCCCAACGTCAAATCCCTCGACGAGTTGGGCCCAGGGTGTCATCCCGAGCGCAGCGAGGGATCTGCTTTTTCCTCCTCCCACACTGCCTCCGCCACCCCGCCACAACCCGCCGACGCCTCCATCGCCCGCTCCGGCCCCACCCTCCGGCAATCCGACTGGCGCGACGAACTCCTCAAGTCCGGCCTCCGCGGCAAAGGCGGCCAAATGATCAATTTCTCCCGCGTCGAGCCTCTCGGCGGCACCCGCTGGCTCCACGCCGACGCCGAAACCAAAGGCGTAAAACCCGAACGCGTCGTCATCTCCTTCGGCCCCGACTACGCCCCTCTCACGAAAATTCAAGTCGAAGACGCCTGGCAAGAAGCACTCACCCTCATCCCGCGTCCCCAAATGATCGTCTTCGCCGCCTTCCAATTCGATCCCGAAGCCGCCAAGGACATCGACGACCTCACCAAAGAAAAAACCGGCATGACCTTTCTCACCGCCCAAATGAACGCCGACCTCCTAACCGACGACCTCAAAAAGAAACGCTCCAGCAACCAATCCTTCTGGCTCGTCGGCCGCCCCGACGTCGAAATCCGCCCCGCCAAGCCCTCCGATTCCTCTGGCTTGTCATCCCGAACGAATGTGAGGGATCTGCTTTCCTCTTCGCCTTCGGGGCCTTTCTACATAGCCGAAGTCCGCGGCTTCGACTACTACAACACCCGCACCGGCTCGATCGAATCCGGCGACACCAAGAAAATCGCCATGTGGCTCCTCGATACCGACTACGACGGCCGCAGCCTCTACCCCCGCCAAGTCTTCTTCCCTCTGGCCGACGAAGACGAAGGCTGGGCCAAACTGGCCCGCAACCTCAAAGCCGAAATCGATCCCGACCTGATCGAACACTACCGCGGCACCATCTCCTTGCCGTTCTCTTTGGGCGACCACAAACGTATAGCCGTAAAAGTAATCGACGACCGCGGCATCGAAAGCCTCAAGGTCGTGCAACTATGACCTACACTTCCCATTCTTGTCATTCCGAACCCGCCGGCTCTTTATCACTTGTCACTCAGGCATTTCACTGTCATTCCGAACCTGCGGTCTCATCGCGGGTGAGGAATCTGCTTTTCTCTTCGCTTGTCATTCCGAGCGAAGCGAGGAATCCGCTTTTTCCGGTCTTCCCATGAACCACAACTACGCCATCTACATCCTCGCCAGCCGTTCCCGCTCCCTCTACACCGGCGTAACAGACAACCTCGAACGCCGAATGGTCGAACATCGCCAAGGTCTCGTCCCAGGCTTCACCACTCGTTACCGAGTCTTCCGCCTCGTCCACTTCGAATCCTTTGGCCACATTCAAGACGCCATCGCGCGCGAAAAGGAAATCAAAGGTTGGCGCCGCGAGAAGAAAATCCGCCTGATCGAACAGCACAATCCCACGTGGGAGGACCTAGCCGCACAGCTCCCACACCACTATCAATCACTTCAACACCAAAATCAGATCCCTCCACGTTCGCCAAACACCGGCGACCATGTTCGGGATGACACCCCACGCATGTCATTCCGAACGAAGTGAGGAATCTGCTTTTTTCCTTAACTACTATGCCCACCAAAACCATCGACCAGCTCATCATCAACTCCCCCTACGAAGAGCCGCGTGAATACTGGAAACGCGACCCGGAATCCAAACTCTTCTCCCGCGTCCCCGGCCGCCGCCCCGCAGGCTACGTACGAGCAACAGAATCTTCAAAGGCCCTAGACGATCCCGGAATCTTTATCGAACTCCCTCTTCCCAACAAAATCCGCCCCCGCGTCAACGCTTGGCGCGAAGCCAACTATCCCGGCGTGACCGGCATAACCAAACGTCTCCTGGAACACTGGCGCGACCCCGAACAGCGCGAAAACCGCCGTCTCTTCTTCTGCCAGCTAGAAGCTATAGAAACTCTCATCTGGCTCACGGAAGCTCCTCCTTCCGAGCGCGCCGGCATTAACATCCCATCGGACGGCGGCGATTTCCCCCGTCTCTGCTCCAAAATGGCCACCGGCTCCGGCAAAACCATCGTCATGGCCATGCTCATCGCCTGGCAAATCTTAAACAAGGTTTCCTCCCCGCAGGACAAACGTTTCTCGAAAAATATCTTTGTTGTCGCCCCTGGTCTCACCGTAAAAAGTCGCCTGCAGGTCCTGAAGCCTTCCAACGAGAAAAACTTCTATTCCGAATTCAGCCTCATCCCCCTCGGCCTTCATGATGGGCTCCGTCAGGGCAGAATCGAAATTGTCAACTGGCACACGCTCGATTGGGAATCGGAAGAACGCATCGCCAAACGCAGATCCGTGGATAAACGCGGCGCCCTCAGCGATGAAGCCTATGTTCGAGAAGTCCTCGGAGACATGGCTACGGCCCAAAATATCGTCATTATTAACGACGAAGCCCACCACGCCTGGCGGCGTGATCCCAAAGCAACTCTCAAAGGCGTCGCCAAGGAAGAACTCGAAGAAGCAACCAAATGGATCGGCGGTCTCGACCGCATTCACCGCACGCGTGGCATCCAAACCTGTTTCGACCTCACCGCCACGCCCTTTGCGCCCACCGGCAAGCGCAGCGGAGAGGAAACACTGTTTCAGTGGATCGTCAGCGATTTCGGGCTCAACGACGCTATCGAGTCTGGTTTGGTCAAAACTCCTCGTGTCGTGGTTCGCGACGACGCACGGCTTGGGAAGGACTTCAAGTCTCGCCTCTACCACATCTACGCCGACGCGGACGTGAAAGACGACATCAACCGTAAAGTGGAGCCTCACGTCCCACTCCCCGACCTCGTCAACACCGCATATACCATTCTCGGCAACGACTGGGATGAAACTCGCAAACGTTGGGAAAGTGAAAACGCCCCCACGCCTCCTGTCATGATCACCGTTGCCAATCTCACGCACACGGCAGCACGCGTCGGGTACGCGCTATCCCACAAGAAAATTCCCATCGAAAAGCTCAGCGACCCGGATCGTATCCTTCATATCGATTCCAAAGTTCTTGGCGAAGCAGAAGCCAAGGAAGAGGCTCCAGAAATCGAAACTCCCAGTAGCGCCGGCTTCCAGCCGGCATCCTCCTCCCCGAGTCATTCCGAGCGCAGCGAGGAATCTGCTTTTTCGGCTGACGATACAGACGGTCCGGCCAAGAAGCTAACCAAGCAAGAGCGCGCCGAACAACTTCGTAAGACCGTCGACACCGTCGGTCAAGTCGGCCAGCCTGGGGAAAACATCCACGCCGTCATTTCCGTCGGCATGCTTTCGGAAGGCTGGGACGCCAAGACCGTTACACACATCATGGGCTTGCGTGCCTTTACCTCTCAACTCCTCTGCGAACAGGTTGTCGGACGCGGTCTCCGGCGCACGAACTACGACGTTGACAAGACCACGGGTCTCTTTCTCCCCGAGTACGTCAATATATTCGGCGTCCCGTTCACGTTCATGCCTCACGAAGGCGATGAAGACGCACTGCCTCCTCCACCCCCGCAGCCGTCTTCAAGAGTCCAGCCACTCTCGGAGCGCAAAGACCTCGAAATGTCCTGGCCTAACATCATTCGCATTGACCACGAGTACCGTCCGGAATTGACTCTTGACCTCACAAAAACCAAACCCCTTACTCTCGACGCCTACGAAACTCCTACCATCGCCGATCTTGCCCCCGTCATTGACGGCAAGCCGGACGTCACAAAACTCACCAGTATTGACGTCGAGAGACTTGGCAGAGAACAGCGTATGCAGCGCGTCATTTTTCAATCAGCTGCCGAAGTCTATGACCTGATGAAGCCAAACTGGAAAGCCAACCGCGAATACCTTCTCGCCCAAATCATTCGCATCACCGAGAGTTACCTTACCAGCGGCAGAATTGTGATCTCACCCGAGCTGTTCAGCCAGGACGAAGTCCGCCGCCGCATCCTCTACACTCTGAATATGACCAAGATTGTTCAGCACCTCTGGGAAGCCATCCGTTTTGAAAACGCTCTCGCCGTTGTTCCGGTCTTCGACAAGGAACGCCCGATCCGTTCTACCGGAGACATGCAGCCCTGGTTCACCCGCCGCCCCTGCGAGCCTGCCGTCCGTTCCCATATCAATCTCTGCGTCTTCGATTCCCGCTGGGAAGCCAGCGAAGCCTTCGAGCTTGACCGCAACTCCAATGTCACCGCATGGGTCAAGAACGACCATCTGGGCTTCGAGATCCTCTACGTTTTCAAAGGTGTCGTCCTCAAGTACCGCCCCGACTATCTCATCCGCCTTACAAGCGGCAAGATGCTCGTAATCGAAGTCAAAGGCCAAGACAGTCAACAAGATAAGACCAAACGTGAATTCCTGTCCGAGTGGGTCAAGGCCGTGAACGCCCACGGCGGCTTCGGCGATTGGTCCTGTGACGTCTCTCGCAATCCCAGAGACCTCCTCAACATCCTCCAAACCCACAACCAATAAGCAACTACCCCACGCCGTTGTCATCGCCCTCGAAATCGCGGAGGACCTCGAAGCCGCCCTCGACCGGTTCTCCCAAATCGCCGCCGACCTCAAGAAGTAACCCTGCTCTTGGCCTCAGCATTCCCTAGCTCGTGAAGATTTGCACCGCCCCCAGTGAGCTCTACCCCTTTGTTTTCTTCGCTTTGCGAGAGCATTCGAACGATTCTCTAACTTGCTCAATCTAAATACTTTATTAGTACTTGACAAACACTATAATATACGGTATCATGAGTCGTGAATGCTCGACTCCACCTCCGCCAGCCGAGATACCCCCACCATCCCCTTCATGCCGCCCTGTATGCCCACGATTCTGCTCCGGAATCCGATTCTCTGCGTAACCTCTGCGTTCGGCGTTTACCCCGGCCGGGTCGGGGCGTCTCTGCGTTATATTTTTCTTCCTCCTTTTCTTCGGCGAGTCTTCACCAGTCACGAATCACCACTCACCAACCACTAAGTCTTTTCCTTTCACACTCTT
>JBGQDD010000055.1:0-11411 GCA_041495665.1 Candidatus Acidiferrum sp. | reverse complement strand
TGAAGCGCACCGCGATGGCGCCGGCCAGAGATTCTCCAGCGCTGGTCCAGGAATTGTCGCTATTGGAAAGCCGGCCGTCCTTGCTGAATCCCTCCCAGACTTCCTTCCCGTCGCCAGCGGGAGCGAAGGTGGTCACATAAGTGACCTCGACGCCGGGCGATTCGAGCGCCGCGATGGTCCACTGGCCGTCCCAGGCCTCTTGCACGGGGCCAATGTGATTGCGGTCGAAGATGACGCCCTTCATCGTTCCTGCTGCGCCAAGAGTCTCGCTGGTGTGGCGATTGAAATTGCCGGCGTTGATGCCGCCACTGAGGTCGCGGCTAAAGGTGCGAAACCAGCCGAGCATGTTTTCCCACGAGAGCAAAACAGAAACCGTGACGCGCTTCTTCGTGGGATTCTCCGCATGCCAGCGATAAACAGCAACGGGATAACTGGATTCCTTGTAGTTGTCGGGAAGGACGGGAGAAAACTGCTCGAGCACGATGTGAGCGGGAAATTTGTCCCAGCGGTAATCGAACCAGGCTTTGGGATAGAGAGCGCCGTAGTCTCCCGCGCCTACGGGGTAATCCCACTTCCAGGAGCTGAGCGAATGATCCTTTGGATGGTTCGCGGTGAGCACCTGCGCGACACCTTCGGCGCCGCCCTCCGACTTTTGAAACATGGCAAACTGATTTCCATCTACGATCTGATACTTATGAACGCCACCTTGCATGTGCCAGCGCGCGAAATCGCCACGATAGGTCCGCGAAAAAGTGCCGGAACCGAAACCGCCGACGGGTGCGCCCTGCCAGTAACCATCATCGATGTGGCCGGAGTCCAGTGCCGGTTTTTTTGTGCCGGAATGTTCGAGCGGTGCGCCGATGGGGCGCTTCCAAGCGGCTTTCGGGATATCGTCGGCGGCGCGAGCGGCCGGAGCGGCAATCAGCAACAAAAAAACAAGACCATATTGATGAGCCCTGCGGGTGTTCATACTGCCTCCGAGAAGTCGCGCGCAGGTCTCTGCGTGGCGAAAAGGCATTCGAGCGTAAACGCTTACAGCCTATAGAATATGCTTATTCTAAGCAATCAAATAGTTGCTGCTTAATGCCGGAAGGTTCTTGCCGGTGTGGAGCTTGTTTCCGAGACTCCAGCCTGTTAGGGGATGTACAAAAACGTTATGGAGACGCCTGCCCCGGCGTTGCGGCGGGCTTGGCCTTGACGGGCGGCGCTGGGCGAAGGCGTTCCGCAGGCACCACGCCAGTACCTTCCAGCACGGAATAGAACTGGTCGGCAGGCAAATCCGTGAGCGTGTCCAGTTTTCCCGAGGGCCAGCGAATTTCGACGCGCTCGATTTTGGCGGCGGTACTCAAACCAAAATGCAAACGAAGATCGTTCTGCGACAAGTAGCTGCCGCCGCTGTGGACCTCGTCGCTTTGCGCCATTCCGCTGGCGACGACTTTGATTCTCGCGCCGATCGCGAGGCGGTTGCTCTTCGTGCCCGCCAATTCGAAACTAACCCAGTGGCGGCCAGTGACGCCTTGATTTTTCAAGACCATGGGAGCGCCGTCGATATCGCCGATCACGACGTCCACATTCCCGGTATTGAAAAGATCGCCGACAGCAACCCCGCGGGAAACGCGCTTCTCGAGGAGCGCCAGCCCTGCCTGACCGCTGGCATCACAAAACGTTCCGTCTTTTTGATTCATGCGCAGCAATTTTTGCTCTCGATAACCGGCGCCCGAAGGCAACGAATCCACCTGCGGGTAAACATGGCCTGTCACGGTAATCAGATCCAGCCAGCCATCGTTATCCAAATCGGCGAAGGCGGTGCCCCACTTGACGAACGGCAAGGACGGCAAAGCCACATCCGAGGCGTAAGAGACATCGGTGAAATTCCAGTTGCCGTCGTTGCGGTAAAGGAGATCGTTTTCGTCCGCAAAGTTTGTCACATAGAGCGATGGCCGGCCGGTGTGGAGGTAATCGCCGATAGCGATGCCCATGGAAGCTTGCTCGGAGCCGTCTTCGCTGACGGCCGTTCCGGATTCGAGTCCGATGTCGGCGAATTTTCCGTTGCCTAAATTCTTATACAAAAATTTGGGCGTCGAATCGTTGGCGATATAAATATCCGGCCGCCCAGTGTTATTGAAATCCGCCCACACGACACCCAAGCCGTAATACCCATTCGGATCATCGACACCGGCGCTTTTCGCAACGTCTTTGAATGTGCCGTCGCCACTATTGTGGAACAACGCATCGCCCGCGCCCTTCAATCCACGGGGGCCGCACTGCACATCGATTCCGCGATACTTGCAATTGGGAGATTTGCCGAAGCCGGGAAGATCATTGAGGTGAAAATCGACATAATTCGTGACCATCAGATCGAGGAACCCGTCGCCGTCGTAATCGCCGAAAGCGGCGCCGGTGGACCAGCGCCCATCGGCAACGCCGGCCTTGGCGGTCACGTCGGTGAAAGTGCCGTCGCCGTTGTTGTGGTAAAGAAGGTTGCCGCCGAGGCAGGTCAAGTAAAGGTCCGGCCAGCCGTCGTTGTCGTAGTCACCGATCGCTCCACCCATCGCGAAGCAAGGTGAAGTCAAACCGGATTTCTCCGTGACATCGGCAAACGTTCCATCGTGATTGTTGTGATAAAGAGCCCCGCGGCTCTTCTGGCCCTTGATGGCCATTTCCACGGTTGGCGCATTCGTGAAATAGATGTCCAACCAGCCATCGCGGTCGTAATCCAGGAGGATCACGCCGCCGCTCATGGACTCGACAATATATTTTTTCGCGGGATCGGCAGTGTGCTTGAACGTGATTCCCGCCTTCGCGGTGATGTCCTCGAGTTGAGGAATCGGCCGCCCGCTACACTTGGTGGACTTCGCACCGGGTGGCGGGGGAGCGGGCTGAGGGTGCCCGCCCTGGGCGCCGGCCAGGCGAGCGCTGAGAAGTGCAATCAATAAAACCCTGGCGGAGCAGCTCCAGGATTGGCTGATCAAATATCTGACCAAGGGGATTCCATTTGAAAGAATATCATTGGGGATGACCAGCGGCTCAATCGCATCATGGCTTGTCCGCCTCGAGGCTTTCGCGGCGCTTCAAGCGGTTGGTCTCGATGAGTTTTTGATAGGCGGCCAGCGCCTGCTCCGCTTCTGGCATGCGGCCGACGCGACGGTAGGCCTGGCTCAATTGAAAGTAGGTGGCGTCGCGGTCCGGAGAGAGCTTTCTTGCGGCTTCGAGACTTTCGATGGCGCCAGCAGCATCGCCTTGCTGCAGAAGCGCGCGGCCAAGTTCGAAACGTGCCATTTCATAATCCGGCTTTGCCTGGACCACCTCGCGAAGAAGGGCTACAGCCTGCTCCGTGTGGCCCTGCAAGAGAAGAGAGTAGCCGAGATGGTAGCTGGTGACCGGCTCGGCCCGACGAAGTTCCAACTCGGAGCGAAACTCAGCAGCCGCCGATTCGAAATCGCTTTGACGCAGGTGGATCAGGCCCATGAAAAAGTGAGCTTCGGGAAGCCGCGGGTCGAGTTGCAGAGCGGATTTCAACTCGCTGAGACCACCTGCATAATCCTCTTGTTGGGCGTAGGCCTGCCCGAGGAGAAGGTGAACGGCGGGATTGCTCGCGTTTTGTTCCAGCAGACGGCGAAAGATGTCCCTGGCAATTTCGGACTGACGCGTTCGAACAAGGGCCGTACCCCAGGCGAAAAGCAGCCCTGGGTCGTCCGGTGGACTCTTGAGAAACGGATGCAGGACCTCCGAGGTTTTGGCAAAGTTGTCCGTCGCGAAATAACTGAGCCCGAGAAGCCGGCGGACGAAGGCATCCTCCGGAGCAGCGGCGAGCTGGCGCTCCAGCGGCGGTATGGCGTCGGAATAAAGCTCGGCGCGATAGCTGGCAAGACCCCAATTGCGGTCGAGACCGGGAAGATCACTCTTCCAGGCCGCAGCTTGCTTGAAGTATTCCGCGGCCTCCTTGAAATTGGAAGCCTTGGCGCGCATGACGCCCAGGTCGTTATAAGAGCTGGCGAGAATTTCGGCGACGAATGTGCGGTAGTCACGCGCCTCGGGAGCTTCCGGAGGTTGCTGGGCCATGGCAGCTGAAGGCAGCCCCTCCTTTACCAGGGCCTGGGCACCTTGCTTCCCTTCAGGGGCGGCTGCTTCAAGCATCCCTTCGACGCGATCGGAAGTATGGCTTTCGCCATCCGCGGAAGGAGTTTGCTTATCGCCAAAAATATTTTCCTGATCGTACTTGAACTTAGCCTCGCGATATTCGCGCGAGTGTTGGAGGGCTTTTTTCGCTTCCTCGACACGGCCCAGGCGGAGCAAGTCTTGTCCGAGTAAGTAGTAGGCGCGGCTGATTTCGCGCATGACATTCTGCTCCGGTTGCACCAGACGAAAGTATTTCTCGAGAGCTTCGACTGCTTCTTTTAGCCGGTTCGTTTCGGTATACGTTTCGCCAAGATAAAGGTAAGAAGGAGCCTCGTCCGGACGGAGCTGAGCAGCCTTCTGGAGCGCGATTTCCGCCGCCGGGAAGTCGCGCAGAGCGACGGAGGCGATGCCAAGAAGCGTTTGAAAGTAATACTGATCGGGATTAATCTTCAGCTCTCTTTCGAACTCTTCGCGCGCCTGCGGATAAGCTTGTTCGCCCAGGTGCTCCAAATAGGCATATCCGAGCAGGCCGTGCGCGCGGGGATACTTCGGATTCAGCTTGATGGCGGTCTTGAATTCTTTGATGGCCGGCTCCGGGAAGTTCGCCATGAGGTACGCGCGGCCGAAGATGACGTGGAGCGCGGACGACTCTTCGACGGTAGACCGTAATTTGTCGAACAGATCAGCAGCCTCGGGCAACTTGTTGAACTTCAGATAAGCCACGCCGAGGTAGTAGGCAGTCTCAAAATCGTAGTGCAGAGTCAGCGACGTCCTTAGTTCCTGAATGGCACGCGGAAAATCACTTTGAAGCAAAAAGATACGGCCCATTAAGTTGTGGGCCTGCGGATCGTTTGGCCGGCTCGCTAGCGCGGCGTTGATCACCTCCGAGGCCTTCTTCTGGTCTCCCCGTTGGAACCAGGCAACGGCAAGACCTAACTGGAGTTGGAAGTCATCCGGCTGCAATTTTTGCGCATCGTTTAGATACACGATGGCCTGATCGTACTGTTCTTCGGAGAGGGCAAGATTGGCAAGCTGACGCAAACCGAGAGCGATAGTTTCGTCATACTGACTTTCCGCATGAGAAAGATTGTTTTCCGCCAATGAAGCTTTGGCGGCATCGAACTGCCGCTTAAGGAGCTCTCCGGGACTCTCGGATGCCCAGGATGGCTGGCCGAACCACAATGTAAAAGCAATAACGAAAGCAATCCCTAAGCATTTCGCGGCGCGAGCGTGAGCATCAAGAGATTCCCGTGCGGCAAGTCTCGCCATGGGACCTGAATCTCCGAGTCGTTCGTTTGCAGGCATCGCTAAGAACACCGCAATGCGATCAACGAGTGCCACTCGACGCACCCATCACTGGAGGTGGGAGCAGCTTCGTTTCCCGAATGCCTCCCCCTTCCACGATCGTATAGATAGCATCGGAGGGGAGATTCTCCAGTTTCTCCACCATCCCGCTGGGCCAGCGGATCTCCACCGAATCGAGCTTCGTGGCAGCGCCCAGGCCAAAATGCTGACGCAAATCGTTTTGCGAAAGGTAACTTCCGCCGCCGCGGACTTCGCTGAACTGCTTGACGCCGGCCGCGTGGATAGTCACGCGCGCGCCGATCGCGGCGCGATTGCTCTTGGTCCCCACTAGCTTGAATCGAACACGATGGTAACCGTCGGCATTCTTGTTTTTCAGCAGTGAAGGAGTCTCACCCACGTTCAGGAGCAATACATCCACATTGCCGGTGTTGAAAATATCCCCAAACGCCGCGCCACGCCGGCACTTCTGCGGCAGGCTCGCCAAGCCCGCTTCCTTTGACACCTCGTCAAATGTGCCGTCGCGATTGTTGCGGTGCAGCAAGAGCGGCTCGCGATAACGCGCGCCCGTTCCCACCGTGTCCACCTGAGGGAAAACGTGGCCATTGGCGACGAAGAGATCGAGCCAGGTGTCGTTGTCCATGTCGAAGAAACCCGTGCCCCAGCCGACCAATCCATAATTCTGATGGCCGAGCCCAGAAGTCCAGCTCACGTCCTCGAATCCTTTGGGACCCAAGTTGCGATAAAGCGAATTCGGTTGTTCGGCAAAATGCGTGACAAAAAATCCCAGACGGCCGCTATGGTCGAAGTCGCCGAAGTCCACTCCCATGTTGCCGAGTTCCATGCCTTCCCCGCTGAGCGCGAGGCCGGAGAGCATGCCATCCTCGGTAAACGTGCCGTCGTGATTGTTGTGGTAAAGATAGTTAGGGACAGAGTCGTTGGCTACCAAGAGGTCGGGCCAACCGTCATCGTCATAGTCCGCCCAGATGACTCCGAGACCGTAATAACCGATTTCATCGTGCACGCCGGCCTTTGCGGAGACCTCCTCGAAAGTGCCGTCGCCACGATTGTGATAGAGAAAATCGCTTTCTCCCACAAGGCCCCAAGGGCCGCACTGCACCAGCACGCCTTTGTAACGGCAGTACTTGTTGCTGCCGAATTCCGGAAGGTTTTTCATGTCCACGTGTGTGTAACGGGCGACGAAAAGGTCGACATTGCCGTCGCGGTCGTAATCGCCCCAGGCCGCGCCGGTCATGAAGCCGCTGCCGTGGACGCCGGCCTTGTCGGTGACGTCTTCAAATTTGCAGTTGCCCAGATTGCGGTAGAGGGCGTTGCCACCGTAGCCGCTGACGAAGAGGTCGAGTTTGCCGTCGTTGTCGTAGTCAGCGACGGCCACGCCCATTCCCCAGCCCGAGCGGGTCAGGCCAGCTTCCTTGGTGATGTCCTTGAAAGTGCCGTCGGGCTCCTGATGGTAGAGGGTGACGATAGGGTCGCCGCCAGTGCGGTAGCGGTCCACCGTTGAGCCATTCACAATCACGAGGTCGGGACGCCCGGCATCATCACAATCAAAGATGCCGACACCGCCACTCATGGATTCCAGGATGTACCGCTTTTCGCCGGTGGAAATATGCACTACTTTGAGGCCAACTTCCGCGGCGATGTCTTTGAAGACGGGAACGGGCGGAAAACTGCTGCGGTCCTTCTTCTGCGGCGATCCCTTTACCGGCGGTACCGGCACCGGGACGCGCTGCGGCCCTTGGAACGGAGCGGGCAAGACCATCGGAATCAATGGGCCGAGAATCACTCCAAGGAGCAGGAAAGCCGTACCTCGAGGCAGATAACCAGTCATAGCCCTCATTATACCGAAAAGGATTTCATTGCTCTTGCGGTTCAGCCGAAAAACACGACGAGCGGACAAAGAAACGTCCCGCCGCGGTTTGAATCGGCCGTGGCGGGACGTTTCTGAGAGTCGGATTGTTCTTACGGTCAGAAGCTGATCTTCAAACCGTACTGAACCTGGCGCCAGCCGTTCTCGCGAGAGGCTGTTGCCAGCCCGAAGCTCTGGTTCGGGGTTAAGGTGGTGTTGACAATGCTGAAGGCGCACCAGGCTTGGTTCGTGGTGCCATTGGGATCCGCGAGGTGAGTCGCACCGCAGCCCGTGCTGTTGGCGACGCCGGTTCTGGGATATATCGGATTGCCGGCCGAGTCCAGGAACTGCGCGCTGGCCGGATTGTTGGGCTCCAACTGGGGTGTATTGAAATTAAGAGTAAGATTAATGTTGCTTGCCTTGTACTGTGGATGGTTGAACAGGTTGAAGAAATCCAATTGGAACTGCATCTTCACCCGCTCCGTGAGCTTGAAGTTCTTCCGGAACGAGAAGTCGATATTGTTATTCCCCGGACCGGCACAGATGCCGTAGCCGGAGCTTCCGAGTTTTCCGATCTGCAAGCCATTCATGGTGTAGGCATTGGGGTTAAGCCACTGCCTGCCATCGCCCGAACTAGCGCGGCACGGTTGCCCGGCGATGCGCATGGGAGTCTGTGCGCCACCTGAACCCAGGCCCGCAAAATCGGTGCCGACGACTGGAGTCACGTTTGGCCCTGACGCGATGCTGATGATGGAGCTGAGCTCCCACGAACCGAAGGCATTGCGGACCATACCGTTCTGGTCCTGCAGAGTCGGCAGATTGTAAATAAAGTTGGCGGAGAAAATGTGCGCCCGGTTGAGTACGTCCGGTCCACGATTCGCCCGGGGGTTATAGAAATCAACGTTGTTAGTTGGCGAGTCGATCAACTGAGTGTCAGAGATCAGCTTCGACCAAGTGTAGGACGCCTGCAACACGGAATTGCGGCGGAAGCGGGATTGAAAGAGCGTCTGTAGCGAGTTGTAGCCAGACTGCCCGCTGTGCGAATAGTACAGGATGCCATTGTCGCCTCTCATCGCGCCAAACGGCCTTAGAGCGGCACGAGCCCCGCCGTTTCCGCTGTTCTGGAAATAAGCAATGCGATCCGCCGGCTGAACGGCATTGATGTCGGAGCGGATCTCCCAGTGGAGGTTCCGGTTACCAACATAGCCCACTTCCAACCGGGCATCCTTCCAGAGCTCATGCTGAACAGTCAAGTTATACTGCCAGCTATTGGGCATCTGGTTGCTTGTCTCACCGCCAACGATGGCACCCCCGTAACCGGCACCGAAACAGTTCGGGGTGCAGGCCGTCGGCTGCGTCGCCGCGTTGGCCGGGTCGGGTAGCACGTCGAGGAAGCGTCCGTTGGTAGCTGTGAAGTTTTTGAGGAACGGCGGATTCTGGCCGCCAATCTGGAGCGCGAACAGGCGGTCGCGGTTAAAGAACTGGCCCGCGCCGGCGCGGATGGCCCACTTGCCCTTCCCTGTGGGATCCCAGGCAAAGCTGAGGCGAGGGGCGAGCATGTGATAGTTGTTATTCCAGAGAGCACGGTTCGGACCCACCTTGCCACCCGCGGGTTGGTTTACAGCCACGCATGGGTCTTGTTTAAGGCCCGGCGAGTAGAGAAGACCATTGCAAGGCGAGCTCAAGTTATTCGGGTCATAGGCCGAAGGGTTAAACGAGGTATATTTGTCGTCGGCGAAATACGGGTTCGGCAGAATTTCATACCGGACGCCGTAGTTGAGGGTGAAACGGTTATTTATGCGCCAGTTATCAGCAGCGTAAAAACCGGCATCGTACCAGCGAATATCGTTGATGGTGATGGTGTCGGTTTCCGACATGTTGATGGCCATGCCCTTCAGTTCCATGTCCGCCACATCATAACCGGTCAAAAAATTCGAACTGGTATTGCCTTGGTAGCCGACGCTATTGAAGATCGCGCCAAATTCCGTGTTGGGATTCTGCTCGTCCTTCGAGTTTCTCTTGTACAGGCCTCCGAACTTGAGGGTATGACGCCCCTTGGCCACGGAGAAGTCATCCTGCCAGGTGTAATGGTCGAGAGCATTCTTCCAGGGTGCAATGGTCCAAACTCCGGGAAGGTGGGCATTCCCCCATCCGGAAAACCAGGCGCTGGGCCCCTTATCTCCGAATTTTTTCCCAGAAATGGGGTAAGCCCAAGGAATGGCGTTATTGATCTGCTGTTCGAGGGCGAGATTGCTGGGGATGATGCTAATGCGGTTATCTGTGTAGCTGAACTGGAAGTCGTTCACGGCGCTGGAGCCGATGGTCTTGCTCAGCTTGGCCGCGATGATCCGGCCCGGCTGATCCCAGGACTCGTCAATCACGCCAAACGGATTGCTGCCCCAGCCAAAGCCGGCGGAAGGTGTTCCGAGGGTCCAGGAGTCGTTTGTGTATTTGAGCATCAAGGTGAGCGTCTTGCTGAGATTGATGTCGCCACGAGCATTTTCTTCCCGCCAGGGCGTGGGATTATTCAGCGATGCCGTCCAGTTCAAGTTTGCGCAAGGATCCGACAGCGTTGGGGAGGGATACTGGGTCATCAGCAGGAGACCCTGCGAGGTGACATTGGCTGCGGGGAGACTGGTCCCGAAGTTAAAATTGCCTGTGGGCCCAGCCGGATCATGGAGTCCCGGAACAAAGACGCCGCTGTCAGGAGCAGTCTCGTGAATCGGAAAGCCGGCATCGTTGTGACCAGATCCGGGGTCGGAGGCTGGGCAGGCGGCAATGGCGCTGAAATCGCCGACGCGCTCACCCATGGTTGGGACGTGGCCGCTTTGCGCGAGACCTTCAATGCGCTTGTTCCACTCCTGGGACCAGAAGAAAAAGACCTTGCCCTTTTTGATGGGTCCGCCGATGGTATACCCGTAATCGTTCCCGCGGAACTTGTTCTTGGGGCACGTTGGGCAACCTGATTTGAGGATGGTGTCGAAGGCGTTCAGCTTGTCGTTGCGTCCGGAATAGTAGACGCTGCCGTGGAAATCGTTCTTCCCTGATTTGGTCACCAGGTTGATGGTGGCGCCGGACATCCCGCCGAATTCAGCGCCGTAGCTGCTGCGCTCGATCTTGAACTCTTCAATCGATTCGGTCGACGGGTAGACTAGAATCGTACGCTGCGACCCCGTGTCGTTGTTATCGGCCCCATCGACAAGCCATTGGTTGCCGTTCGAAGCGCTGCCGCTAACGGCAAGATTCGAACCGCCCTTCAGCCCCTTGTTATTGACGCTGTAGTCTTCGCCAGCGGCGACGCCGGGCATCAGGGTGACCAACTGCATGAAGTTGCGGCCATTGAGCGGCAACTCCGAAACCTGGCTGCCCTCGATGAGACCGGTCAATTCACCACTGGTCGTCTCCACCGCGATGGGCGAGGCCTCCACGGTAATAGACTCGCTCACCGCGCCGACATTCAGAGTGACGTTGATGACCAAGCTGTCGGCAACGTGAAGCACAATGCCCGTTTGCGTCTCGCCCCTGAATCCAGAGTGCGCGGCGTGGAGGCGGTACGAACCCAGAGGCAAATCCGGGAAGCTGTACTCGCCGTCGTTCCCCGATTTCGCCGTGCGCGTGAACCCCGTGTCCACATTCGAGATGCTGATGTCGGCGCCCGCAACCGCTGCGCCCTGCGCGTCCATGATCGTACCGCGGACCGCTGCCGAAGTGACCTGCGCACGCGCGCTGAAAGCGCTACACAGAACGAGCGCAAGAACTGCCAGCAGCGATATGAGCACTCGCGAATTGCTGAACGATTCATTTGCATTCAAAAATCGTATCTTCATTCGTTCACCCCTTGAGGAGATATTTGCGCGAGAAAAGAGAGCACGACATCCGCGCTGAACCAAATTGCCCCGGACTCATTTTCTCTTTCACCCCGCTACACAATCGAGAAAGGACCCAACCCCTAAAGCATTACTAGGCGTAATGCTTTTGTACTAGCGAGGTATTTAGACCCTTTCCCGCAGGCTTGTCAAGCAGAAATAATGATATTCTAAAGAAAAATAATGATATTCTTGAACCCGGAAAAATGGAGGGGAGGGAGCCCTCACGGCTTGGGGACTGGGTCCAGAGACGCGCT
>JBGQDD010000054.1:0-11475 GCA_041495665.1 Candidatus Acidiferrum sp. | reverse complement strand
TCGATGAAAACGTCTTCGAGCGAAGGGGAAGCGATTTCCAAACTTACAAGTTCGTTGCCCTGGGCTTCGAGATGCTTGACGAGGGAGACAATGGTTTGCGGCGGGCGCTTGGAGTGAATCACGTAAGTGCCGTCGACCTCGCGCGCGTCGACTGCTCCTTCTAGATTCTTCAGCGTGCCATTGGACTCCGGCTTGGAAAGGCGGACTTCGATGCGCGTGGTGCCGCCGGAATGCGCTTTCAAATCACGCGGCGTGCCAAGAGCGATCACTTTTCCGTGATCGACAATGGCCACGCGGTCGCAAAGCCGCTCGGCTTCCTCGATGTAGTGCGTGGTCATGACAATCGTCTTTTTCTCGCGCTTGAGTTCCTCGATGATGTCGTAAATCTCGCGGCGCACCTGGGGATCGAGGCCGGCGGTGGGCTCGTCGAAAAAGAGAACTTTGGGATCGTTGACGAGCGCCATGGCGAGGGCCAGGCGTTGCTTCTGGCCACCGGAGAGCTGGCTGTAAAAGGTGTTGCGCTTTTCTTCGAGGCCGAAACGCTTGAGCAACTCCTCTGGATCGCGGTGCCGCTTGTAAAAGCTGGCGAAGAGACGCAACGCTTCCATTACGCGGAGCTTGTCCGGGAGTGAAGTGGATTGCAGCGCGGCTCCGATCTCGTGTTTCAGTGCTACCGAGTCGCGTTGCGGGTCAAGCCCGCAGACGGAGACGCGCCCGCCGTCCGGAGTACGAAGGCCTTCGAGCACCTCCACGGTACTGGTCTTGCCTGCGCCGTTTGGCCCGAGCAGCCCGAAAACCTCGCCCTCTTCCACCGCAAAGCTGACGCCGCGAACGGCTTCGACTTCGCCGTAGCGCTTGACGAGATTGTCCACTTGAAGAATGGGAGTAGCCATGTTCGTTGCCCCTCACCACTCAGGGGCGCAATCGAAAAAGAGCGTATAGCATACCGCAGATAGGCATCTGCCTTGTAACGTGAGAACAGACCGCCTGCGGCTTCACTTCTGAATACGCTTCCTGGGGGTTCCGTGTTTCAGTGTGGATTTCTTTGGCGGTTTCCAGAGGTGACGTTTCAGGTCCACGCGAGACGCAACGATGGCGATGCCTTCGCTCTCGAGAAGTTTTCTTTGCAGCGAAGCGTAAGGCTCGCGGATGAGGATTTTGCCGCGCTCACCGATGACGCGATGCCAGGGAATGCCTTTTCCAGAAGGAGTCGCGGCCATGGCGCGACCCGCGCTGCGCGCGCCACCGGGAAGACGCAAGGCTTTAGCTAACGCCCCATAGGTTAGAACCCGGCCGCGGGGAATTTGTTTCACGTAACGAAAGACAGGATCCCAAGACATTTCGAATCAAGCTCCAAGGAGAGAGGGAAAGAAACTCGTGCGACATCCTAGGTGTCCCCTGACGAAAGAACAAGAGAAAAAATGGCGCGGCCGGGTTTAATGCACTAGCCGGATGCCGCCGATAATTCAAGTAGCAGCAGGGAACAGCGAGCATCTAATCAAAGCAGCAGGCGGCGAGTGGAAGCGGCGCGATGAAACGAGGATGCGAAACTTCGATGAAACGCAGCAAAAAAAGTGATGGGATTTCGCGCTGCGTTTCAACGCCGTCGGAGGCGTTACTGATTGGATGCAACTTTTCGCGAAAAAATGCGTCTTATGTTGTAGAGCGTAGTGGAACAGAATTACACTACGCGGGATGACGGCAGTTTGAGGTGACGTCGTGGCTTTTGTCCGCCGCAAAGGAAATTCGTTCTACCTGGTGCACAACGTGCGCCGCGGCGGAAAAGTGCGCCAGCTTCATCTGGCCCGTCTCGGAGCCCGTGCGCGAATTACCGATGACCTGGTGCGCGCCGTTTCCAGAAAGCATCCCTTCGTGGAGCTGAACTGGAAAGCCCTGCGCGAACAATTGAACGGTCAAGTGGACCTGGCGAATCCCAGCTCGCCCGCCGTCCAAAAGCTTGTTTCCTCCCTTCGAGCCCTCAATCTCGACCTGGCGGACGTTTTTCCGCCGCTCCTCCGGATTTCTGAATCACCCGTGGTGGCACGGGAGCTGCTTGTGCAATTGCGGCTCCTACAGTCAACCATTCAGGTCAAGCTCGACCAGTTTGGCCGTGGACGCGGGCGATTCAGCAATGCGAACCCGCCATCGCGGATTCGCTAGGAGGCGGTCATGAGCGACTACATCCTTCATCTCGATCCCAGCAAGCGCAGCACGGACACGATCGATTTCCAGACCGCGCTGCGGGGAAAAATTGTCGGACAGGAAGAGGGTGTCCAGGCGCTGGTGGACCTGTACCAAGTCTTTCGTGCCGGATTGAATTCACCCGGCCGCCCGGTAGGGAATCTGCTGTTTCTCGGGCCGACGGGCTCGGGGAAGACCCGCATCGTGGAAGCAGCTGCCGAGATTCTGTTTGGCGACGCCCGCGCGGTGATCAAGATTGATTGCGCGGAATTTCAGCACTCGCATGAAATTGCCAAGCTGATTGGCTCGCCTCCAGGATATCTGGGGCATCGCGAGACGCATCCGCTGATTACTCAGGAATCGCTGGCGGCCAGCCATACGGACAAGCTGAAGCTCAGTTTCCTGCTCTTCGACGAGATCGAAAAGGCCAGCGATGCGCTGTGGCAGTTGCTGCTGGGTATGCTGGACAAAGCCACATTGACGCTGGGCGACAACCGCAAGGTGGATTTATCACAAACCGTGATTTTTCTGACCTCCAACTTGGGTGGCGGTGAGATTGCCGAACTCATGCAAGGTGGCATGGGTTTCATTCAGCCGACCGACAAGCCGATCATCGGTCTTGACGAGAAGGTGGCACGCACCGCAGTGGAAGCGGCGCGGCGTAAATTCTCGCCGGAATTCATGAACCGCCTCGACAAGTTGGTGGTTTTCCACTCTTTGAAGCGCGAGCAACTGCAGGAAGTCTTGGATATCGAGTTGGGTCAGGTGCAACAGCGGGTTCTGGACACCGCCAAGGGGCAGTTTCTCTTTCGCGTCACCGAGGCCGGCCGCGACTTTCTTTTGCAGGAAGGCACCGACCAGCGTTACGGCGCGCGCCACCTGAAGCGGGCCATCGAGCGGCACGTTGTTTACCCGCTGGCGAATCTGCTGGCCACGGATCAAGTCAACTTGGGCGACTTGGTGCGGATCGATTGGGATGAGAAGCACAAGCAGCTCACCTTCGTGCGCGAAGGCGAGGGTGCCCTTGTACAGTCCGCCTCACGGGAGGCCGTCGGCGCTGCTGCTGCCGAGACGAAGGACGGGAAGTCCGCGGAGACACCGGCGGAAGCCACGGTTGAGGAGAGGAAATCGCGGACGGCACAGCCCGCCGCGGGCCCTGCGGCAGCCCCGCAAGGGCGCAAAAAACAAGACCGTTCAAATACTTAAAGCAGCACTTTAACTTTAGTAGGCGGCGCGTCGAAAAAGACGCCCCTTTTTGTCGGCTGGCCCCAGACACAAACTGTTTCACCGCTCTCACTTTGCACGCCGATGAAACACTGTCTCACGGGTTGAGACAGTTTCCAGAATTGCAAATCCTGTATGTTGTTGAGTTTGCGCTGCTTTCCGACCGGCTAAACTGTGGATAGGATTGGCACTCCCCATGCACTATCTCAGGGATGCGCGAAGCTGAGACGCGCTACGCGTTTGGGGGAGCTAGACGCGAAGAAGGGTTGATGAAATGAAAGCTGCCGTCCGCCATCAACTGGATCCAACCATACGCAGCAATGACACCTGCGATTTTCACTCTTCCTTGAAGGCCAAGATCGTAGGGCAGGAAGAGGGCGTGCAGTCCCTGGTGGATATGTTTCAGGTTTTTTGCGCCGGATTGAACTCGCCCGGACATCCGGTGGGAAACCTGCTGTTCCTGGGTCCGACTGGTTCGGGAAAGACGCGCATTGTGGAAGCGGCGGCGGAGATCCTGTTCGGGGATGCTCGCGCGCTGATCAAGGTCGATTGCGCGGAGTTCCAGCACTCGCACGAAATTGCCAAGCTGATTGGCTCACCTCCGGGCTATTTGGGCCACCGCGAGACCCATCCATTAATCACTCAGGAAGCGTTGGCCGTGAGCCATACGGAAAAGCTGAAGCTCAGCTTCCTGCTCTTCGACGAGATCGAGAAGGCCAGCGATGCCCTGTGGCAATTGCTTCTTGGGATGCTGGATAAAGCCACGCTCACGCTTGGCGATAACCGCCGCGTGGACCTCTCTCAGACGGTTATTTTCCTGACGTCGAACCTCGGCGGCGGAGAAATTACCGAACTCATGGAGGGCGGCATGGGCTTTGTTCGGCCTAAGGAGGGTCCTGCTGCCGGTTTCGATGAAAAGATCGAACGCACGGCCGTGGAAGCAGCCCGCCGCAAGTTTTCACCGGAATTCATGAATCGTCTCGACAAAGTGGTGGTGTTCCATCCGCTGAGGCGCGAGCAGCTTGAACGCGTGCTGGAAATCGAGCTGGGCCAGGTGCAGCAGCGCGTTCTGGAAACCGCCAAGGGGCAGTTCCTGTTCCGCGTGACCGATACCGGCCGCGACTTCCTTCTGCAGGAAGGCACGGACCAGCGCTACGGCGCGCGGCACCTCAAGCGCTCCATCGAACGTCACGTCGTGTATCCGCTGGCAAATTTATTGGCGACCGAACAGGTTCACCTCGGTGACCTCGTTTGCATCGATTGGAACAAGGAGCAGGACCGTCTGACGTTCGTCCGCGAGGGTGAAAACCTGGCGATCCCGACGCGCAAGACGGAGCCCGTCATTTCCGCGCGCACCTCTCCCACAAAGACCGGCAAGTCCGCGGATGCGCCCGTCGTGACACTTTCGCCTGAGCCCACGCCGCGCATGGCTCGTTAAGTCAAATTTCTTCTCTCTCTAATTCTGCCCGGGTGGACGACCGCCCGGGCTTTTTCTTTTGTTGTCACGCGGGTGCTAAAGTAACCTTTAACGGAGGAATGCCATCCTTCTTCACAGGTCTTTTCGGAGGTCGACGTGAGCATCCGTAGTTCGAAATCAGAAATCCTCAGAGGGGACGCTGGTCGAGAATTCTGGGCGCACAGAGCGCATCGCGGATTGGCGGTCGGTTTCTTCCTGGGCCTGTCGATGTTTTTGGTTCCCGACGCGTCGGCGCAGCGAACGCAGCTCAAACCCGGCTGGAACAGGTTTTCCCCACAAGAGGACATAACCCTGGGGAAACGAACGGCCACGGATGCGGAAAAGCAGTTGATGCTTTGCAACGCGCCGAAGGTCGATGCCTACCTGACGGAACTGGGCATGCGTCTGGCGCAAAAGCTGCCCACGGGTGGCGTGCAGTATCCCTTCGAATTTCATTGCGTGAACGACAAAGCCATCAATGCTTTTGCTTTGCCCGGCGGATATGTGTTTGTGAACCGTGGGGCCATCGAATCCGCGGACACGGAGGCGCAGCTCGCCGGAGTGATGGCGCACGAGTTGTCGCACGTCGCTCTCCGCCATGGCACCAACCAGGCAACCAAGGCGATTCTCGAACAGACGGGGCTGGGGATTTTCGGAGCGGTCTTCGGGGACACGGCTGGTGGTGCGCTGCTGACGGAACTTGGCAGTTTCGCGGCCGGCGGCGTGCTGCTGCGCTATTCGAGAACCGCCGAATCACAAGCCGACGTCATGGGCACGCAGGTTCTCCACGATACGGGCTACGACCCGCGGGCCATGGCGCAGTTTTTCGAGAAGCTCGAAACGGAGACCAAGGGTAAGAATCCTCCGGAGTTTTTCTCCGACCATCCGAATCCGGAGCACCGTGTCGAGCGCGTAGATGAAGAAGTCGAGAAGCTCGGCGGCGCTCTGCCAAACGCCAGGCGAGATGCCGTTGAATTCGAAGCCATCAAACGCGAAGTCCTGGCTCTGCCGGTAGTGAAAAAGCCGGTCCCCGGCGCGGCTGGTGCGGTCGCTGCCCCAGCGCCGCCATCCCGCGACTTCTCGGAGTATCAAGCGAGTTCGTACTCGCTCAAATATCCGGACAATTGGAAGAAATATCCCGACAGCAGTGGAGAGGGCATTTCCTTTGCTCCCGAAGGCGGCGTCTTAGATGACGGCAGTGGCCACAGCGGCCTCGCGTATGGGCTGATCATCGGCGTGGTGCAGGCCAAGGGCGATCCCAACGATGGAAACGCTCTGAATGGCGCGACTAGCCAGGTGATTCAGGATCTTCAAAAGTCGAACCCCAGCATGAAAGTCCTGCGGCAAGGCGAGCATTTGCGCCTGAACGGCCAGCCGGGCCTTTCCACCTATCTAAGCAACGTTTCTCCGGCCGGCGGTCAGGAAACGGATTGGGTCGTCACCGTACTGCGTCCACAGGGCTTGGTCTATTTCGTCTGCGTCGCGCCGCAATCCGCCTACGACAATTACGACAAGGCGTTTTCGTCGATTCCCGACTCGGTGCGGTTCGCAAGATAAAGAGGGCCACGGGGCCTGTGCGTTGATGGAAATCGCCTGTTGACCGCGCTACAGAAAAGGACAAAACTTAATGAGAAAAGGGCCGGTTTCTGGAGGACCAATGAAAAAACTTTGCACGATTTGTTTTGTATTACTTCTCATTAGCGCAGGCGCATCTTGTTTGGCCCATGCACAATCCCAAGAGAGTTCCAGTCAAGATAGGAGGTATGGGGCGGTTACTCTCCTGCGCGTGATCAATACGGCCGAGATGGAATACCAGATGAAGCAGAAGCATTTCGGAAGCTTTGCAGATCTCCTGGAATCAGGTTCGTTGGAAGCCGCGGGCAAGCGTTTCGGGGATGCGTGGAGCGCCATTGCATTCGACAGAAAAGCAGTTTCCGAACCGCTGGCAGGATACGCGATGCACTTTACGGTGGATGCGACAGGGAAAACCTATTCAGTGTTGCTGACCAACAAGTCTAATTACGATTCCTTCTTCACGGATGAAGGAGGACTCATCTTCCAAGGTAAACCACTTCAGTAGAAAGCTCGTATCTAGTCCGCAGCTTCGCTGCGCGGGGCGGCCGGCTTCCAACGCAAAACCGGTTTGCGAGCAGCGCCGACTTCGTCGAGACGGCGGACGCGCGTGGTGTGCGGGGCAGTCTTTACAATTTCCGGATTCGTCGCGGCTTCCTCCGCGATGGATTTCATCGCATCGATGAACAGGTCGCATTCCTCCTTGGACTCGGATTCCGTCGGCTCGATCATCATCGCTCCCGCCACAATCAGCGGAAACGCCGTCGTGTACGGATGAAAGCCGTAGTCAATCAGCCGTTTGGCGATGTCCATGGTGCTCACGCCATTTTTCTTTTGAATGGCGTCGCTGAACACCACTTCGTGCATCGAGGGCAGGGAATAGGGCAGCTCGTAGACGCCCTCAAGCTTCTTGCGAATGTAATTCGCGTTCAGCACCGCGTCTTCCGTGGCCTGACGCACACCCGGGCCATAGGCCAGAATGTACGCCAGCGCGCGAACCAGCACGCCAAAGTTTCCAGAGAATGCTTTTACCCTGCCGATCGAATCCGGCCGCACCGGTTCCAGCGCCAGCCGCCCGCCTTCTTTTTCCACCAGGATGGGCACCGGCCGGAAGGGCTCGAGGATTTTCTTCATCGCCACCGGGCCTGCGCCGGGGCCGCCGCCTCCGTGCGGCGTGGAAAACGTCTTGTGCAAGTTGAGGTGCATCACGTCGACGCCCAAATCTCCTGGACGCGTCACGCCCGTCAGCGCGTTCATGTTCGCGCCGTCCATATAGAGCAGTGCGCCCTTGGCGTGCAGAATCTCCGCGATCTCTGGAATTCGCTGCTCGAAAATTCCTAGCGTCGAGGGATTCGTGAGCATCAGCGCGGCAACGTCTCCCGTCACCTGATCGCGCAGTTTTTCCACGTCAACTTGCCCGTGCGATTCGGACTTGATGTTTTCGACTTCGTACCCCGCGATCACCGCGGTTGCCGGATTCGTCCCGTGCGCGGAATCCGGAATCAATACTTTTTTGCGCGGATTCCCCTGCTTCTGCAAATACGCGCGGATCAACAGCATGCCGGTCATTTCTCCATGCGCCCCTGCGGCGGGCTGGAGCGTGATCGCATCCATGCCGGTGATTTCCAGCAGGCACTTTTCGAGCAGCCGCAGAATCTTCAGGCAACCTTGCGAAAGTTCCTGCGGCTGATAAGGATGCTCCGTGGCAATCCCATCGAGTCGGGCGACGAATTCATTCACGCGCGGGTTGTACTTCATCGTGCAGGAGCCCAGCGGATACATGCCCAGGTCGATAGCGTAGTTCCACGTCGAAAGACGCGTGAAGTGGCGCAGGACTTCGATCTCGCTAACTTCGGGAAACCCTTCGATGCCCGCGCGCCGGTGATTGGCGCCGAGAGTCTTGGCAGGATCTGCCAACGGCACATCGAGCGGCGGCAATTCGAATGCGCGCTTTCCCGGCGAAGACTTCTCAAAGATTAGCCCTTCGCTTTGATTCGTGTGTCTTGAAGCCTTTTTGATTCCGTCTTTCATTCTCAGCTTTCTAGTTGTAGGGGCGGCCGCCGCGGCGGGCGCCCCTACAAAGCTCAGTTTCATCTAAATGGGCCGCTCGAGAGCACCCTTCAACGCGCCGGCGAATCGTTCTATTTCCGCGCGCGTCGTTGTTTCCGTGACACATACCAGCGCGCGTTTCGTAAGTTCCGGATACGCGGTGCCCAACGCATACGGCCCGATGATTTTTTCGCGCAAGATCTGGCTATTGACGATCTTCACCGAGCGCGGCAGCTCGATCGTGAATTCGTTAAAGAACGGTGCGTCAAATGTACGCCGCACGCCGGGAATCTTCAGCAACTCCGAAAGCGCGAACTGCGCCTTGGACAGGTTCTGCTCCGCCATCTCGCGCAAGCCTTCCTTGCCGAGCAGCGTCAGGTGCACCGTAGCGGCGAGCGCGCAGAGCGCCTGGTTCGTGCAAATGTTCGAAGTGGCTTTCTCGCGGCGGATGTGTTGCTCGCGCGTCGCGAGCGTGAGCACGAAGCCGCGCTGGCCCTCGGAATCCGTCGTTTGTCCCGAAAGCCGCCCGGGCAGTTGCCGCACGAACTTTTCCCGCGAAGCAATCACCCCGGCGAACGGCCCGCCGTAACTCGGCGGCAGCCCGAAACTCTGGCCTTCCATCGCCACGATGTCCGCTTCCGCCGGCGGCTTGAGAAGGCCGAGGGAAACACCTTCCGCAATCGCGACTACAAACATCGCACCAGCCGCGTGCGTCGCATCCGCGAGCGGCGCGTAGGATTCAATCACTCCGAAAAAGTTTGGTGATTGCACGACCACCGCCGCGACGTCATCTTTCAATGCCGCTTGCAGCGCTTTCGCATCTACCGTGCCGCTGGCCGTGAACGGAATCTCCTCGACCCGCAAGCCTGAATTCTTCGCGTAGGTCTTCAGTACGTCGCGGTATTCCGGATGCACGGATCGCGCCACTAGCACTCGCTGGCGCCCCGTCACGCGCTCCGCCATCAACACCGCCTCGGTCATCGCCGTCGATCCGTCGTACATCGACGCGTTCGCCACTTCCTGCCCGGTGAGCTGGCACATCAGCGTTTGAAATTCGAAGATCGCCTGCAGCGTGCCCTGGGTGATTTCCGCCTGATAGGGTGTGTAGGAGGTGAGAAACTCTCCACGCTGGATGATCGCGTCCGTCACTACGGAGCGCAGATGGTTGTAGACGCCCGCTCCAAGAAAGCTCGTGTACCCATTCGAATTTTCCGCGGCGCGGTCCTTGAAATACTGAATGATCTCGGCTTCCGAATACGGCCCGGGAATCTTCAATGCCTCGCGCAATCGAAAGCGTTCGGGAATGCTGGAGAACAGTTCGTCGATGGATTTTGCGCCGATGGCGGCGAGCATCTCTTGCCGCTCGGCGGGGCTCTTCGGGAGGTAGCGCATCAGGCCGAGGCTTCCTGACCTTTGGCTGCGATGTAGGCTTCGTAGGCCGCCGCGTCCATCAGCCCACTGAGTTCAGCGGCGTTCGTCAGGCGCACTTTGATCAGCCACGCCGCGCCGTGCGGATCGGTATTGATTTTTTCCGGTGAATTTTGCAGTTCACCATTGGCTTCGATCACTTCGCCCGCGGCGGGCGCATAAATCTCACTGACGGCCTTTACCGACTCCACCGTTCCAAAGGTTTTTCCGGCTTCGATTTTCGCCCCGGGCTTGGGCAGCTCGACGAAGACCACGTCGCCCAATTCGTGTTGCGCGTAGTCGGTAATGCCGATCGTTGCGAGTCCGGCCTCCACATTGATCCACTCATGTTCCTTGGTGTAGCGGTACGTCTTCGGATAGGCCATCAGCTCACTCCTTGGATTCGTTCGCGTCCGATCAGGATTCGCGCGGTGCCGCTGCCTTCTTCGGCCGCTTATAAAACGGCGTCGGTACCACCTGCGCCTTGCACTTGTTCCCGCGAATCTCTACGTACAAAGTCGTGCCCACCGCCGAATACGACGGCGGCACATAAGACAGCGCGATGTTTTTTCCCAGTGTCGGCGAAGGCGACCCGCTGGTTACCACCCCGATGGCCTCGCCCGCTTCATTGCAGCAGCGATATTCGTCGCGCGCAATGCCGCGGTCGACCATCTCAATCCCCACCAGGGTGCGCCGCAATCCCGCCGCTCTCGCTTGCTCCAGCGCCGCGCGCCCCACGAAATCGCCTTTTTCCATCTTGCAGTAGCGATCCAGCCCGGCTTCCCACACATTGATCTTGTCGCTGATTTCGTGTCCGTACAGCGCCATCTTCGATTCCAGCCGCAGCGTATTCCGGCACCCCAGGCCGCAGGGAACGACTGCGAATTCGCGCCCCGCTTCCATCACCTGGTTCCAGACCATTTCGCTGGTCGCTATATCCGAGGGCACATAAATCTCAAAACCATCCTCGCCGGTGTATCCCGTGCGAGCGATCAGCGTGTTCTTCAGGCCGCAGACCGTTCCATGCGTGAACCAGTAGTTCTTGATGCCGTCCAGGTTCGCGTCCGTCAACTTCTTCATCACATCGATGGCGCGCGGTCCCTGAATCGCCAATTGCGTGTAGGAGTCGCTCAAGTCCTCGACGACGCAATCGAAACTCTTCGTATTCTCGCGCACCCAGTTGATGTCTTTCTCGCGCGTCCCCGCATTGATCACCAGCAGATAATCATCTTCGCCCAGCCGGTGCACGATCACGTCATCCACAAACGTGCCTTCCGGATATAGCATCGCTGAATAGTGCGCCTGGCCTATGGCCAGCTTCGACGCATCGTTCATGCTGATGTGCTGCACCGCCGCCAGCGCCCCGCCGGGCTTTGCGCCGCCGCGGATGCGAATGTCCCCCATGTGGCTGACGTCGAAAACGCCCACGCTAGCCCGGACCGCCTTGTGTTCCGCGATCAGCCCGCCGCTCGATGGATATTCGACAGGCATGTCCCAGCCGCCGAAATTGACCATCTTTGCGCCCAGGCGGCGGTGCACTGCGTTCAGCGGCGTCTTACGAAGCTCGCTTTTGTGAGGAGTTGCGG
>JBGQDD010000053.1:0-11522 GCA_041495665.1 Candidatus Acidiferrum sp. | reverse complement strand
GCGAGTTGCTGGTCCAGCAACGGCCGGTACTCCGTGTTGATTCCCGCCTGGGCCTGTTCGACCGAAACTCCAGCCTTGCGGCGTGCCAGGACAGCGAGCCAAAAGTCATTCCAATCGTCCAAGCCATTTCGGTTCGGGGTCATCTGCCCCTTCATCATCAGGGGCACGAACATCCCCGGTGTCTGTCCCACCTGCACACCCGTGAATCCCGCCTGCGCTACGCCGACGATGGTCATCTCCGTGTTGTTTACCAGAATCGTCTTGTTGAGCGCGCCCGCGTCGCCGCCAAAATGCTGCATCCAGTAACCGTGGCTGAGCACCACCACCGGATGTCCGCCCGGCACCTGATCGTCTTCCGGAGCCAGCACCCGCCCCAGCGCGGCTCCCACACCCAGCGTCTGAAAGTAATTGCCGGAGACCAGTTCGCCCGACCCAAGATCCGTCTGGTCATGGCTGGCGATGCTGGCCGGAAATGGATATCGCGCAATTACACCGTCGAAGACCGAAGTATTCTTGGCCAGCCCCTTGTAGAGCGGGTAAGAAAAAATCTCTGCGTCGTCCCCGTCACTCCACACGTGTCCCGTCTTCGGTCCAGGAGATTTCAGCAGAACCAGCTCTTCCGGATGTTTGACTGGCAGTTTTCGCAGCAGCACTTGGTTCAGAATGGAGAAGATCGCCGTGTTCGCGCCAATGCCCAGCGCGAGCGTCAGAATGGCAACAAAGGTGAAGCCCGGATTTTTCGCCAGCATCCGCAGGCCGTAGCGCACGTCCTGCAAGAGTGTGTGCATCTTCATTCCTCCTGCGAGCGCCCGTTGCGATTTCCTTGCGGGCGCAGAAATCGGGAATCCTTAATTCCGAAGCGCCCTCCAAGGGCAGCGCACCCTTTATTTCAAGCGGACCCGGTCGAAGTTGTCCCAGGCCGACATGTCCGAGAGAATCACTTTGTCTCCAACCTTTAATCCCTGCACGATTTCGATCGTATTCACCGAGCTCCGCCCCAACTTAACATTCACGCGCACGGCTTCCGATCCATCATCGATGATCTTGAAAATTCCGATCGTGCTGTCCGCCTGCCCGTGCACCGGCCGGCCCACATAAAGCACGTCTTTCAAATTCTCGAGCTCCACGGTTCCATCCACGCTCAAGTCCGGCCTCGCGCCATTCGGCAGCGGATCCGTAATCGCCACGTCCACAGTCACAGTGCCGTTCAGCACGGAAGGATCGATCCGCGAAACGTGGCCTGTCACCACCCCATTGCGCGTGTCAATCGTCGCTTTTTGCCCAATCGTCACATCTTTTGCTTGCGTCTCCGCGATCTTGATTTCCGCTTTCAGCTTCTTCGGGTCCGCGACGCGCGCAATATTCAATCCCGGCGTCACCCGCTGTCCCACTTCTACGGGAACCAACTGCAGCACGCCGCTGATGCCCGCTCGAACGTGCAACGCATCAACCTGGCTGCGCCGCAGTTGATACAGCACCTTTTGTTGGTCGACGCGCGCCTGCTGCGCCGCCAGCCGCGCTTTCGAGGACTCTGCGGCAATCTGCGTCCGTTCATCTTCCAGTTGCACTCGAATGGTGAGCTGTTCCTCTTTCACTTTCGAGAGCTTCCGTGTCACATCGGCGCCGATACCCTCGGCGTGCAATTTCTCGTCGACTTCGTGTTGGATCTTCGACTGTTCGTACTCGCTGCGAACCCCCGCCGCCGCCGCTTTCTGGTTCATCAGTTCGCTGTTTACTTGGACTCTCAGGTTGGCGTAGTCCGCTTCCGCTGCCCTCAGTTGGTATTCCGCATCCAGCGCATCGCGCTGCAATTGCGGATCGCTCAGTTCCAGAATGATCGAATCGGGATTCACTACGGCTCCCGGTCGGAGCACAATTCGGTCCACGCGCGAATCCGTCTGCGCGGGAATCCACCGGATATCTTCGGGAATAAGCGTCCCCAATCCACGTACCTCCCGCAGCATGGGGCCCCGCTTCACTTCATCTGGCCAGATGGTGGCCCGGTCCACGCTGGGCGCCGCAGGCCGGAGCTTGGAAAGTCCATAGGTTACCCCTCCGACGAACAGGAGTGTGACGGTGGCATAGGTGATCCGTCGGATCTTTTTGGCGCGAGCGTTAGATGGTCGTTGGATGTCCATATATATTGATACCTCATAGAACGCAACTCTCCGGCCCCAGGTTCCCTCCGCTAAGCCCATTTATTGTCAATGGTTTAACAGGAATTCTTTCCTCGAAATCTCCCCAAATCGACCGGAAATGGGATTACTCGTCCCACCTTCGAACAAGCGGGAAGCACTCCGCCCTTCGTTCGTGCATGTTTTGCCTGTGGTGGGCCGGGCTTCAGTCCGGCCTGGTTTTCTCTGCCGTCCGCCCGCCCATCCCAGGCACTCCCCGCTAATTACCGGGAGGAAGGTAAATTCACCCACGCCGAGTTCTTCCGAGAAGACGCTAGTACTCCATCGATAAACTGCACCCCAGCCACGCCCTCCTCCACCCCCGGTACCAGCAGCGACGCCGGCATCGGATCGCGCCCCTGATTCCGCGCGGTAATCTGCTCCGCCAAATCTGTATAAAGCTGCGCGAATGCCTCCAGGTACCCCTCCGGATGCCCGGACGGGATGCGGCTCGCATGCTTCGCCGAATCCGTAGCTCCAGCCCCAGCCCGGCTGATCGTCATCGGCGGCTTGCCATACGGCGTAAACCGCAGATAGTTCGGATTTTCCTGCCCCCACTCGAGTCCCGCCTTCTCCCCATAAACCCGCAAGCGCAGATTGTTCTCGTTTCCGGTTGCCACCTGGCTCGCCCACAACATTCCGCGCGCCCCGCCCTCAAATCGCAACAGCACTTGTACGTTGTCGTCCAGCCGCCGTCCCGGCACGAAAATGGAAACATCCGCCGCCACCTGATCGCACCGCAGTCCGGTCACAAAACACGCTATGTTGTAAGCGTGCGTTCCGATGTCTCCCAGGCTGCCCGCAGGTCCGCTCTGCGCCGGATCAGTCCGCCAAACCGCCTGTTTGTGTCCCGTCGCCTCCACCGCCGTGGTCAGCCAGTCCTGCGCGTACTCCACTTGCACCACGCGAATCCGCCCCAGTTCCCCGGCCTCGATCATCTCGCGCGCCTGCCGCACCACCGGATAGCCCGTGTAATTGTGCGTCAAGCCAAAGATCAGCCCGCTCCGCCGTACCATCTCCGCCAGCGCCAGCGCATCTTCCACCGTCGTGGTCAGCGGCTTATCGCAGATCACATGAATCCCCGCCTCCAAAAATGCTTTCGCCGGCCCGAAATGAACGTGATTCGGCGTAACGATCGAGACGGCGTCAATCCGGTCCGCCCTCTTCGCTTCCGCCGCAGCCATTTCCGCGAAGCTTCCATAAGCACGGTCCGGCGCGATATGCAGCTCCAGTGCCGCCGCGTGGCTTTTCGCGGGATCGGAAGACAAAGCCCCCGCCACCAGCTCAAATCGATCGTCCATCCGTGCAACAAGGCGGTGGACCGCTCCAATGAACGCTCCCGGCCCGCCCCCGACCATTCCTAGTCGCAGCCGACGGTTTTTTGCATCATTCACTTTTGAATTTGCTGTCATGACCCTCGTCCATTTCAATCTAGTTCGTATTTTTCACCAGAACCCAACTCGCTTGTGTATCTCTTTGCCTTTGTAGGAGCCGCCTTCCGAGGCGGGCCGTCTTCCTTGTTTTCGAGTCGTGCGCGCCGTCTTTTTCTGCTCTGTGTCCTCTGTGCTCTCGGTGAACTCTGTGTAAAGAATTTTTCTGTCACTAATTCCGGGACGCTACTCCAATCCCAGCATCCGCCGATTGCCCCGTTGATCCGCTCCTGAACTTGCGAAGTCATCAAACGTGCTCCCCGCCGCCTGAATGATATGCCGCTGAATAAAGGGCGCACCTTCCGCGGCTCCCTGCTCGCTGCTCTTGATGCAACACTCCCACTCCAGTACCGCCCATCCCGGAAAGTCATACTGCGTCAGTTTGGAAAATATAGCGCTGAAATCCACTTGCCCATCTCCCGTCGAGCGAAACCTCCCCGCTCGGTTTGCCCAAGCCTGATAGCCCCCGTAAACGCCCTGGCGGCCATTCGGACGAAACTCCGCATCCTTCACATGAAACATCTTGATGCGCTCGTGATACAGATCGATGAATTCCAGATAATCGAGCTGCTGCAGCACGAAATGACTCGGGTCATAAAGCACGTTGCATCGCGGATGATTGCCCACACGCTCCAGAAACATCTCCAACGTGGCCCCATCGTGCAAATCTTCGCCCGGATGGATCTCGAAGCACAGATCCACTCCCGCTTTATCGAACGCATCCAGGATCGGACGCCACCGCGCCGCTAGCTCGTCAAAAGCAGTTTCAATCAGCCCCGCCGGTCTCTGCGGCCACGGATACAAGTACGGCCACGCCAGCGCCCCAGAAAAGGTCACATGCGCCGCTAGTCCCAGGTTGGCGGACGCGCGCGCCGCGAGCAATAATTGTTCAACCGCCCATGCCTGCCTCGCTTTCGGGTTGCCCCTCAGTTTCTCCGGCGCGAACCCATCGAAAGCCAGGTCATACGCAGGATGCACCGCCACCAACTGCCCTTGCAGATGCGTCGAGAGTTCCGTGATCTCCAGACCATGGCCCGCCACCGTGCCGCGAATCTCGTCGCAGTACGTCTTGCTCTCCGCCGCCCGCTGCAAATCAAACAGCCGCGCATCCCAGCACGGAATTTGCACACCCTTATAGCCGAGCTTGGCGGCCCACGCGGAAATGCTGCTCAAACTATTGAATGGCGCCGCATCACCAGCAAACTGCGCTAGAAAAATCCCCGGTCCCTTGATTGTTCTCATCCTTCCCTCAACTCCACCCTGCATCTACCATTAAGTCCTCTTCCCACTCTTCGCTTTTGTGACACATCCACTCCTGGCTGTGCGAGGGTGCCGCACCCTTCGATCTTCTTAAGGGTGTGGATTTTGCCTTTTCCTTTTGAACATAGGCTGCCGCCTCTCTTTGGGGCCTAGTCTATCAAAGGGCGCGCGTTTTGACTCTCCGCCTCACTGCTGGCGGCTTCTTCCGGGGTCGGAGCTTCTAACGCTTTCTTTTCGGGCGGGTGGGCGACTGAATTGTCACCCAGTCTTTGTCTATAGAAAAGCCCGCGCCAATAAATAATCAAATATGAATATTGCTATCACGTTAAATCGCGAGGGTGCCCTACCCTTTCGGGTTTGGTTTATGAAAGGGTGGGCCGTTCTTCGCTTCGTCTTGCGTCCGCTGCCGTTTGGGGGAGTCAACTGGTAACTGCTCATGCTTGGCGCTTTTCAGCGAGCCAAGCTCGTTTCCTCTCATCCGGCCTGGAACTAACCTGGTCGGAATCGATCAATTCTCCGCGTTGCGCGGCCACGTAGCCTTGCTCGATTTTTGCCCGGATTTCGGTGCCATACTCGGCCAGCCAAGCTTCTTGCTCGTGAAGCAGGAAAATGGCGTGTTCCATAAACTCATCCACGGTTTGGTAAGGCCCGTGCTGCACGTCCAGCTTGATCATCTCTTCCAGCTCAGGTCGCAGATGAATCTTCATAATATGCAATCTCTACTGCGGCTCGGGGTGGGCAGCCAGAGCCTCGCGATAGACCTTGAGATTGCTCTTGTCCACGATCACCGTGCCAGTATCCACGAACGTAGGCATCGGTGCCGCCAGGGCAGTGCGCCAGTCTTTGAATTGATGTACCGCGTTGTGGTGCAGGTCGTCGAGGAACTTCAGTCCGTAGTAACTCATAACGTAGGGCTTTTGCGTGATCGTGGCCGTAATTGCGCCCTTGTCGATCCAGTCCAGCGTCTCCGGATCATTATCGAAGGCCACGATGGGCATTTTGCCTTGCAGGTTGAAGCGGTCCGCCGCTTTGGCGGCGCCGGAACCGCCTGACGCTTCCAAGCAAATAATCCCATCTATTTTTTCTTTGTTCAGTATCAGATCGGAGAGCTGGTCAAAGGCGTTTCGCCAGTCGCCCTTGTCATCCAGGATTTTTGTTAGCTTTAGGGCAGTAAAATTCTTCAGCGCGTCCGCCACGCCGGCCAATCGATCGTCGAGGTTACGCTGTCCCGGAATCGTGATGACCACAATGTTCCCTTTACCCGGAACGAGCGCCGCCATCCGCTTCAGGCTCTCTCTGCCGGCCTTGAAATTGTCCGTGCCGATGTACAGCACGCGCTTCGAATCCGGCACATCCGCATCCACGCAGATCACCGGGATGCCTTGCGCCATCGCCTTGTCAATCTCAGCACGGAAAACCTCGGGCCGCGCTGCGGAAAGGCAGATTCCAGCGGGGTGCTGTTCCACGATCTGACGAAACATTCCTACCTCGGCGTTCGGGTCGTAGGTCTCCGGACCGATGAGTTCACCCTTTACGCCTAGCGTTTTGGCCGCATCCAAAAACCCCGCGTTCGCTTCCCGCCAGTACGGCAAGTTAATATTCGTAGCCACAAACACATAGCGTTCGGTTTCCTCGTGGTAGGGCTTCGCGCACGACGCAATCAACGCCGCCCCAACGAAAACAAAAACAGCTACCAGCGTAGCCCCATGTCTCCTCATTGGAATTCTCCTCTCGCACTCGGTCTGGCTTGTGGGGCGTTTGCTCGCGCCATCGGAAAATTTGGGCTTCGGCACATGCCTGCTTGGGAAAATTTTGAACGAACGGGCGAGCTCACTTCCACATCCACGGCTTCTTCGCTTTCGCTTACTTCTGGTCTGGGTTGTCCGATTCCAACTGTATCTCTACGCGAAACGATAGGCCCGCCGCCCCTCCGCTGTCAATCTCAGATCGGGCCGGATGCGCACCCTTTGCAGTGTTTCAAGAGTTTCTCGCTTTGCTTCCGCCTTTCCGCAGTGCCAATTCCACCAGACACACTGTTTATCCTGAGCCTCGACCGCCCATTTTTAGTTCTCTCGGGAAGGTTCCGGCCGGGTCGGAAAGGGCTATCCCGCAGCATCCAAACCACTTATAAGTAATCATTGACATACGGTACCAATGTGCTATAATAGCTTCGTTAGGTCGGCACAATCCTTCCGTGCCCCGCCAACCATGCGCACCCGCCACGCGGTCCTTCTAACTCCCCTAGAATCAGTCCATCTATTCCAGTTGCTTTTTTTGCCAACCGACCGTCAGCGTAAGCCCTTTGTCTGCAACACTTATGGCCGCCCCGCAAGTGTTGCAAACAAAAGACTTACGGCAAGGCTAAGCCCTTTAGCTGCAACACTTACAAGAAACAGGGGGATGGGGGGTGTTATGGTTAACCAGACTGATGATGAAGCCTCTCTGTTCCTGGCGACGAGCGTCGCTTGCGAGTCTCGATTCATCGGAACTATCGTGAGCGAGGGCTCTTTCTGCCACCAGTCACCAGTCACGAATCACCAGTCACCATCCGTTGTATCATTCCACCCCGTGAACGTCCTCCTGAACGAAGTCGAATGCCGGGTCCTGGGCTCCCTCATCGAAAAAGAGATCACCACTCCCGAATACTATCCACTTTCCCTGAACGCCCTCGTCAACGCTTGCAATCAGAAATCGAATCGCGATCCGGCAATGAATCTGGACGAAGCCGCCGTCCGCCGGGCCTTGCATTCACTGGACGGCGAATCCCTGGTCCGTTCCGTCAGCGCCTCGGACAGCCGCGTGACCAAGTACGAGCACCGTCTTCAGGAAGCCTTCAACTTCTATCGCCACGAGGTCGCCATTATCTGCGTCTTGTTGCTGCGTGGCCCGCAGACCCCCGGCGAGCTCCGCGGCCGCGCCGAGCGCATACATCCTTTCGACGACCTGAGCGCGGTGCAATCCAGCCTGCAGCACCTGATGAAACGCGAGCCTCCGCTCGTCAAAGTTCTTCCAAGGCAGCCCGGCACCAAGGAAGCCCGCTACGCCCATCTCTTGTCCGGCGATGTAGAAGCTTTCGAGCAAAAGTCGGAGGTCGAGGCGAGCGCAACCACGATCTCCGCCGAGGGCGAGCGCATCGGCCGTCTCGAGGTAGAAATCGCGTTGCTTCACAAAGAGGTCACGGGCCTGAAGCAGCAGTTCGCCGATTTCAAAAAACAATTCGAGTAGGATGTATTCTTCCTGTGTGAGTGCTATTATGTCGCCCGCTTTGAGCACTTCCGTTTTGAGTTTTTGAGGTTGAGGAGATCGGACGAATGGGCTTAACCACCATCGACTGGGTCATCATGGCCGTGTATTTCGCCTTTGTCCTGGGCATCGGTGCGGCCCTCAAGCGCTACATGAAGACCAGCGCGGATTTTTTCCTCGCCGGCCGTTCGATTCCCGCATGGGTCTGCGGCCTCGCTTTTATCTCCGCCAACCTTGGCGCGCAGGAAGTCATCGGCATGGGCGCTTCCGGCGCGAAGTACGGCATCCTCACGAGTCACTTTTATTGGATCGGCGCCATCCCGGCTATGGTGTTCGTCGGCATCTTCATGATGCCGTTCTACTACGGCTCACGCGCGCGCTCCGTGCCGGAATATTTGCGGCTGCGCTTCGACGAGAAAACTCGCGGGCTCAACGCCGTCTCTTTTGCCACCATGACGATTTTCTCTTCCGGTATTTCGATGTATGCCATGGCCAAACTGATCCAGACGCTGCACTTTCTGGATGCGCCATTTAAGGCTCTCGGCCTTCCGCAAGCGTGGATCTTTCACACTGGCATCATCGTGTCGGCGCTGGTGGTGCTCACTTACATTTATCTCGGCGGACTGACGAGCGCGATCTACAACGAGGTTCTGCAGTTTTTTCTCATCGTTGCCGGGTTCATACCTCTCGTGTGGCTTGGCTTGAAGAATGTGGGCGGCTGGTCGGGCTTGAAGGCCACGCTCGATCCTTCTTATATGCATTCGTGGATTGGCATGGGCAGCCCGCACACGAATCGCCTCGGCGTCGAGTGGTTTGGCCTGACGATGGGGCTCGGGTTCGTACTCTCGTTCGGATATTGGTGCACGGACTTCCTCGTCATCCAGCGCGCCATGGCGGCGAATTCCATGGCTTCCGCGCGGCGAACTCCGCTCATAGCCGCCGTTCCTAAAATGCTCTTTCCGTTCCTGGTCATTCTTCCCGGGTTGATCGCCATCGCGCTTCCCACTCAAGCGCCTCCCATCATCAATGGCCCGCAAGGTTCTTCCGTGTCAGCTCCCGCGGGACAAGGCCTCATTCCCGTCAAGCTGGACTCCACCACTGGCCAGCCCGTGCTCGATAACAGCGGCCACCCGCAACTGGACTACGATCTCGCCGTTCCCAATCTGCTTCTCCATTATTTCCCAACGGGGATTCTCGGACTCGGTTTGACGGCGCTGCTCGCCAGTTTCATGTCCGGCATGGCCGGCAACGTAACCGCCTTCAACACCGTCTGGACGCACGACATCTATGAGCCCTATATCAGGCCGAATGCCGGCGATGCGCATTACTTGATGATGGGCAAAATGGCCACCATTTTTGGGATTGCGCTGTCCGTTGGGGGCGCGTATCTGGCTACTCGCTTCAACAACATCATGGACATGCTGCAGCTCGTCTTTGCGTTCGTGAACGCTCCGTTGTTCGCGACATTTCTCCTGGGAATGTTCTGGAAACGGGCGACCGGACACGGCGCTTTCATCGGACTGCTCTCGGGCACCTTCGCGGCGGCAGTCCATCATGCGCTGGCCATTCCAGCGGAGGCGATTCCCGGCGTGAAGGGAGGCTGGGTGGCCGTGCTTCACACTTATCCCAGCGAGATGGCGCAGAATTTCTGGACGGCGATCTTTGCGTGGACCACCTGCTTTGTGGTGACCATCCTGGTCAGTCTCCTCACGAAGGCTCCTGAGGAATCGCGCCTCGTCGGCCTCGTCTATTCCCTGACGGAACGCCCGCAAGAAGGGAATCTAAGCTGGTACAAGCGGCCAGTTTATCTGGGCGGCATGATTCTTGGAGCAACTGTGCTGTTGAATCTCGTGTTCCGCTAGAAAGGGGCACTCATGGGCTTGGATATCCGTTTGCCAATCGGAATGTTGTTCACCATCTTCGGAATCATGCTGATCGTTTTCGGTGTATTCAGCAATCCTTCGCTCTACGCACAATCGCTAGGCATCAATGTCAACCTGATCTGGGGCATAGTTTTGCTGGTGTTCGGCGCGATCATGCTCTATCTGGGAGCGCGCGCGATGTTTTTTGGTCCGCGCCCGGCCGGGACGCCGAATCCAGAGGGCAGGGAACCGCGCCACTGAGCGCGGCTTCCCGCGTTTTCTCGTGATCTGGTACTGATCCGCGAGTTGTTAAGGATGGATGTGCGCGGCCCATCCGCCGCCGGGCGCCAATTTAATTTTCAGTTTCGTGGACTTGTTGACTTGAATTTTTATTCTCTTGTAGTCACTCGCCATGCGGTCGGCATTCACTCCGTCCTGATAGGCGTCCATCGAGAAATTACCTTCAGGCAAGAAGGAGAAATCAACTTCGAGTTCACGTGCCGTCCAATCGGTCATCGCACCCACATACCAGTCGTTGCCGTTTTTTCTGGCGACCAAAACGTATTCGGCGATGCGGCCATCGAGGACTTTGGTGTCGTCCCATACGGACGGAACGGGAGCGAGAAACTCCATCGTTTCGGGTTCGTGCAAGTAATTCGAGGGGCTGTCGGAGAGCATCTGCAAGGGACTCTCGAAAACCACGTACATGGCGAGCTGGTGGCAGCGCGTGCCAAGCGCCATGGGTTGCTGGAAGATTGGTGAAAAAGTGGTTTTGGTGGCATTGCGCATCGCGCCGGGCGTGTAGTCCATGGGGCCGAGAAACATTCTCGTAAAAGGGAGCGTGACGTTGTGTTTTGGTTCGGAGTCCGCGCTCCATTTGCTCCACTCCATTCCGCGAACTCCTTCTCCACTGATCATGTTGGGCCAGGTGCGGGTCATGGTGATTTGTTTCTGCCCGCCGTGAAAATCGACCAGCATTTTGCGCTTCGCGGCTTCGCGGCTGACTTTATGGTAGAAGTTGATCAGCAGTTGATCGTCGCGCTGCATGAAATCGACTTTGATTCCCTTGACGTCCCACTTCGCGTATTGATCGAGAGCGGGGATCAACTGATCGTCGAGCGACTTCCACACCACCCAAAGAATGATGCCCACGTTTTTTTCTTTGGCGTAAGCCGTGAGTTCTTCCATATTCATTTCCGGAACGACGTCCAGCACATTCCCAAGCTTGTACCAGCCTTCGTCCAGGATGATGTACTGGATGCCATATTTCGCGGCGAAGTCGATGTAATACTTGTAGGTCTGGGTGTTGACTCCGGCCTTGAAATCCACATCGTAAACGTTGTTGTAGTTCCACCAGTCCCACGCGACTTTGCCTGGCTTGATCCAGGAGGTGTCCTGCAATTGCGACGGCTTCGCCAACAGCCAGACGAGCTGGTTGGTCAGTAGGTCTCCATCTCTTTCAACGATGCCCATAAGCCGCCAGGGAAAAGTGCGCGTGCCGGAAGTAACGGCGATGTAATCGGCGGCTTCCACGACTCTGAAATCGCGGTCTC
>JBGQDD010000052.1:0-11597 GCA_041495665.1 Candidatus Acidiferrum sp. | reverse complement strand
GCGTTTTAGGCCGGCTTCCTGAGCGCCCGGAAGGCCTCTCGCAAGCCGCGGAATGGTAATACGGCGTCAGGTTTCCCTTTGGCGCATGCAGTATTTCAAGTACAATAAGTCCTTCTTCGCATTGGGGACGGGACCGGCCGCTGGCCAAGCCGAAAAAGGAATTTGAATGCCTGCTGTGATGAAAACGCTTTTGCTGAACCCGCCCAGCTTCGAGGGCTTTGACGGCGGGGCAAGCTCGCGCTGGCCCGCGACGCGCGAGATTGCCTCCTACTGGTATCCCGTGTGGCTGGCCTATCCGGCGGGGATGCTGCCGGGCAGCCGTCTGCTCGACGCGGCGCCGCATGGCATCGGCCCGGCGGAGACCGTGCGCATCGCCGGCGATTACGATTTCGTTGTCCTGTTCACCTCCACGGTAGGTTTCCAGAGCGACCTGCGCCTGATCCGCATGATGAAAGAGGCCAAGCCGGACCTGAAGGTCGCCTTCGTCGGCCCGCCGGTTCAGGTGAAGCCGGACGAGAGCCTGATGGCCAGTGAGGATATTGACTTCGTCGTGCGCGGCGAGTTCGATTACGCCGTGGTCGAGTTCGCGCAGGGACGCCCGCTCGCCGGCATCCTGGGCGCCAGCTATCGCAAAGACGGCAAGGTGGTGCACAACGAGCCGCGGCCCGTGCTGCACACCGAAGAGCTCGACGCGCTGCCGTTTGCCACCGAAGTCTACAAGCGCGACCTGGAGATCGAGAAGTACAACGTACCGTTCCTGCTGAACCCGTTCGTCTCGTTCTATACCACGCGCGGCTGCCCGGCGCTGTGCACCTTCTGCCTCTGGCCGCAGACACTTTCGGGACACGCTTGGCGCGTGCGCTCGGCGGACAACGTGGCCCGCGAAGTGAAGCAGGCGCTCGGGCTTTTCCCGCAGTCCAAGGAATTTTTCTTCGACGACGACACGTTCAACATCCGCAAAGACCGCGTCCTGGCGCTTTGCGAGCGCTTCAAGCCGCTGAAGTTCCGCTGGTCGTGCACCGCGCGCGCGCACTCCGATTACGAAACGCTGAAGGCCATGGCCGATGCAGGCGCGCGCCTGTTGATCGTCGGCTTCGAATCCGGCGACGCGCAAATCCTGAAGAACATCAAAAAGGGCGCAACCGTTGAAATGGGACGCGCCTTCATGAAGAACTGCCGCAAAGTCGGCATCAAAGTCCATGGCGACTTCATCATCGGCCTGCCGGGCGAGACCAAAGAGACGATTCAAAAGACCATCGAGTTCGCGAAGGAATTGGATTGCGAGACGGTCCAGGTTTCGCTGGCTCATGCCATGCCGGGAACGGAATTGTACGCCACCATGGCGCAGCAAGGCTTCCTGAAAGTCGAAGCCCTCGCCGATTCCGGCGGCCATCAACTGCCGCACATCGAGTACCCGCACCTGTCCAAGGTGGAGATGATGTCGGGAGTGAACCGCTTCTACGATGAGTATTACTTCCGGCCCAAAGTTGTATGGCGCATCGTGAAGGAAGCGCTGTGGGACAGCCACGAGCGCAAGCGGTTGTACGCCGAAGCGACGGAATTCCTGAAGCTCCGCGCGGAGCGCCTGAAGTGGGCGCGCAAGGGCGACGATTTCGACAAGCCCATGGTCTCCGTGCCGGGAACGTCCTCGGCTTCCGGAAACGACTAACCCCCGCAAAATGGCAAGCGAGAGAAGACTGCGAATCAAGACGCTGGTCATGGTCTTGGCAATGGTGGTGTGCGCCAATGCCGGGGACCTGATGCTGAAGCGCGGCATGTTGCAGATCGGCGCGGTCCAACTGACGGCTTCGGGGCTCGCGCAAGCGTTCCGGCTGACGGTGACGAGCGGGACCATCTGGGTTGGGATTTTCTTTCTGACCGGCTTCATGCTGAGTTACATGACGGTGCTGAGCTGGGCGGACTATAGCTACGTGATGCCGGCGGGCGCGTTTGGATATGCTCTGCTCACTTTGCTGGCGGTTGTATTTTTGCACGAGTCAGTTTCGCCGCGGCGCTGGGTTGGTGTGGTCTTGATCTGCGCGGGAGTGCTGCTGGTGGGGCAAACGAAACCACGGACGACCGCAGTTGCCGGTGGGGCCGTGGCTTGATGCGCGTCATACTTGCACTGGCGGTTCTGATTCTTGGCAGCACCGGAGGCGAGATCGCCATCACCCACGGAATGAAGGCGACCGGTGAGCCGGCTCGTTTGCGGCCGCTGGCGTTACTTCAGTTCCTAGGGCGGGCCGTGCGCAATGGATGGTTCTGGGCGGGCGTGCCGCTGATGGCCCTGTCCTTTTATTCGCTGCTCGTATTGCTTTCGTGGGAGCCGATCAGTTTGGTGATTCCTGCATCGGCGCTCAGCTATGTAGTCGGCACGTTTGGCGCCAAGTACCTCCTGGGCGAACAGGTGAGCGCCGTGCGGTGGGCGGGCGTCGTGCTGGTTTGCGCCGGGGTCGCGCTGGTCGCGGCGGGTTGAGTACCCGGCTTCCCAATTGAAATTTCATCAATAAATCGGATAGTAGTGATAGCGTCCAGGGAACAAATTGGCGCTGGCGTGGGGTTCCAGGTTTGCCGGCGGCAACCAATCAAAATAGGCTGGCATCTGAATCGGCACGTCAGTTTGCAGATCAGGATTCCTGTTTGACGGGCAGGATCCCCTCGCATAGGTTCTCGCCATGCGATGGGGACTTGGGGTGAAGGAATGTTGCCGGAACCTCTCGGCTGGATGGCGTTAATGCTTGGGATCGCCTGGAAGGCTGCGTGCGCTCTTTCGCTTTTGTGTTTTCCAAATTCCCTTCGCTTACCCGGCTTCGGACTTCATGAAAAACTCATTGTTGCACCGCAAACGGATGGCGCGGCGCGGTGTCGGCGTGCCTTGCGATGTTGAAAATCTTTCTTATTTTCGGGTTGTTTGGAATCCTGACGTCGACGATTTACCTCGCCCTGGTGTTCGCCGCCACGGTTCGTTTCCGGCGGCGCCCCAGGGCCGTGACGGCCTTTACGCCTCCTGTGAGCGTGCTCAAGCCGTTGCACGGCGCGGAGCCGGGCCTGCGGGAATTCCTGGAAGGATTCTTCCAACTGGATTATCCGGAATACGAGATTTTGTTCTGCGCGCGGCACGAGGCCGACCCGGGGCTGGCGATCGCCCGCGATTTGTCTGAAAAATATCCCCGCGTGCCGGTGCGGATAATGACTTCCGGAGAGCCGCCGTGGCCCAATGCGCGGTGCTTTTCGCTGCATGAGATGAAATCGGCGGCACGCCACGACATTTTGGTGATTACGGACAGTGACGTGCGCGTCAAGCCGGGATATTTGCGCGCGGTGGTGGAACCGTTCCGGCAGGAACAGACCGGGCTGGTTACCTGCGTCTATCGCGGCGTAGCCACCCAAGGTGGATTTTGGGCGCGACTCGAGGGGCTGGGGATGTCCGTGGAGATGACTTCCGGCGTGCTCGTGGCCGAAATGCTGGAAGGCATGGGATTCGCCCTCGGTCCGTCAATGGTCGTGCGGAAAAGTTGTGTCGATCGAATCGGCGGCTTCGAGAAGCTGGGAGATTATTACGCGGATGACTTCATGCTCGGCAAGCTCGTTGCTAAGAGTGGGAGCACCGTCTTGCTGTCGGACCACGTGATCGATCATTGCATCGTGAATACGAAGTTTGAGAAGTCCCTGGGCCATCAGTGGAACTGGATGAAGAGCACGCGATTCTCACGGCCGATGGGTCATCTCGGCACGGGGCTTACGTTTGGATTGCCGTTCGGTTTACTGGTGTGCGCGACTGCAACGCGGGTTGGCAAGCCTTGGCTTGGTCTGGTGGCTTTGGGATGGACCCTCGCGGCGCGAGTCTTCCAATCCGTGCTAGTGGGCTGGTATGTGGTGAAAGACAGAGATGCCGTTCGGCTCGCGTGGCTTTATCCCCTGCGCGACTTGATGGGATCACTCCTGTGGATGGCCAGCTATGCCAGCCGGAAGGTCGGCTGGCGCGACAACTTCTTCGAGTTCACCAAGCGCGGCGTGGTGCGCTTGATTCCTGCCGATGATCGCCGCGCCGGTGGGCACCACTAAACACCAAGAGTTGTTCGGCTGCTGCCAGGAGCCATTCCTCCAAACAACCCGGGAATTCCAGGATCGCGCAGGATTGGCGCGTGCGGCGCAAGCTGCTAGAGTAGTTTGAAGAACAAGCGTGCCGGAAAAATTGCCGCCGATGACTCGCCAATCCGCATGATGCACGTCTCCGCAGCGTGGCGGGATGCCGTGCTGTTGCTGGCGGCGGCTCCGCTGGTCTACTACGCGCTCGCCACGGTGGCGGCGCTGCGGTTCTTCCACCGGGAGCGCGCGCGCGTGCTGCCGAATTACACTCCTTCCGTCAGCGTGCTCAAACCGGTGCGTGGCGTGCACTTCAGCTCTCACGAAAATTTTGCAAGTTTTTGCCGGCAGGAATACGCGGACTACGAGATTTTGTTTGCAGTCAACGACGAGGCGGACCCCGCGGTGCCGGTGATCCGCCGCATCATTGCGGAATTTCCCGAGCGCAAAATCCGCTTGCTCGTGGGCGCGGAGCATCTCGGCGCAAACCGCAAGGTAAACAAGCTGGCGCGGCTCGCGCGGGAAGCACAGAACGAAGTGCTGGTGCTGACCGATGGCGACGTGCGGGTGGGACCCCATTTCTTGCATGAAGTCGTGGCCCCGCTTGCCGATAACAAGATTGGCGCAGTCACATGTTTCTACAGCGGCATCGCCGAGGAAAATCTCGGCGCGGAAATCGAAGCCGTCGGCGCTTCCAGCGATTTTTTCGCCGGAGTGCTGATGGCGGAATGGACGGAAGGAATCACTTTCGCGCTCGGAGCTTCCATCGCGACGACCAAGGAATGGCTCGCGAAAATGGGCGGGTTTGCGGCCATCGCCGATGCACTGGCGGATGACTATGAACTCGGCCACCGCATCGCCAAGGCGGGTGGCGAGGTCGTCCTCTCACGCGGAGCCGTGTGGACCATGTATCCCGCGCAGACGCTTCGCAGCTTCTGGGACCATCAAGTGCGCTGGGCGCGCACGGTGCGGTCGTGCAGGCCGCTGTCCTATGTGGGACTGCTTTTCACACAAGGCCTGCCTTGGACTCTGCTCGCCGTTCTTGTCGCGCCGGCGAAATGGATCGCTGGCGCTTATCTGCTTGGGTACTTGATCCTGCGTTTTACGATGGCCTGGACGGTGGGGATTTGGGGTGTCGGGGACGAAGTCCTGCGCCGCAAGATTTGGCTGGTGCCGCTGCGCGATGCGATCCACTTCGTGATCTGGCTAACGAGTTTTGGTTCGAATCACATCCGCTGGGGCAACGTGGAATATGTGATTCGCCAGGGCCGCATGGTGCCCAACGCAGGCAGCGAGAGAGCGGCGGCAAAGCCCACGGAAGGCGCCCCGCGATCATAGAATTGAGCTGAGCTAATCCCGGTGCGCGGTTGACGGTTGCGGAAAACCCGATTAAATTAGATAAGTAGAATCGTGGCAGTCCCGATTATCGGGAACGCGCGGCGATTCGTTTTTTTGCTCGCAACGGGTGGGAGATCGTCCAACGGTAGGACTCCAGATTCTGGATCTGGCTATCCTGGTTCGAATCCAGGTCTCCCAGCCAACTTTTTTGCCCTCTCTGCTCCACTTCTCATACGCTCACTCACTGGAATTTCCGCTTCCGGCGGCTCCGGCATTCTCGCAAAGAAGAGCGCAAGAATGCCGATGGCTGCGACCAGGGAGTTGAGTTCGAAGGCCAGTTTGTAGCTGTGAAAGATATCAAACAGCTTTCCGCCCAGAAAGCCGGCGGGAGAGCAAAAAACAGCTCCGATCAGCAGTAGCATTCCGTTCAGCCGTGGGAATGCCGCCGGACCATAGAAATGTCCCGTGACGGTGTTCAAGCAAATAAAGGTCCAGCCGAAAGCAGTGCCATAGAGAATCGCCGCGGCGTAGGCGATCCCGAGCGCGTCCGGAGAAACCCGGATCGCCAGGAATGAGCCGAGGAAATAAAGACACAAACCCAACATGAACGCGTAGCGCGCCACCATGCGGTCCATCAGCCATCCGCCAATCAATCGGCCGAAAACGGCGCCCAGAGTAAACAGACCCATCGCCCAAGCAGCGTCCGCGGGAGAAATGCCCACGCCCTTCAGATGCAGCAGCCAGTGGGCCGTGAAAAAGAAAAACGGAAATTGGCAAGCTATGCCGCCGATGAGAATCATCCAGTAGGAGAGTGTTCGGTAAGCCTGTCGAGGCTCCCAGGGAAACGTGGTGACTAGCTTACCTACGGCCGGTGAACCCGTCGGCTGTGCAGCGTCCGGTCCGCCATCCACGGACTGGCCAAGGTCTTCGGGGCGTTCTTTGACGAACAGAAAAGCAACCACCGCGGACAGAACGGAAATGCCGGCAACCACCGCCCACGCCTGGCGCCAGTTCCCCCCATTCGCTGTGAGGATCCGATTGATCAGCGGCGAAACAATGAATCCTGCGAAGCCCGACGCGGAGAGCGTGACGGCCATCGCTCTTCCGCGATAGCGGCTGAACCAGCGCGTGATGGCTGTCGCTGCGGGAACGATGGTGCCGAAACTGATTCCCGTGGCCGTGAGCACTCCAAATCCCACCCAATAGTGCCAAGGCCGCGAAGCGACCAAGGAGAGCCATAAGGCGCCCACAAGAATCAGCGCAGAACCGATGCCAAACGTTTTGCGAATGCCCCAGCGAACGATGGACGCCGCAACAAGGACGGAGGGGATGCCCACAAAGAGGTTTAAGAGCGTAAATCCCAGCCCGAACATGCTGCGGCTCATGGGGATTTCTTTCAACATGTAGGTGTTGATGACCGCGCCGCCGTAAAGCGGGAATCCCATATTGAGGAAATCCAGAAGCCAAAGAATGAAAACCAGCTTCCAGCCATAAAAGCCTCGTTCCGAGGTCATATCTGTTTTTGTCCGTGGCCCGGTCTGGGCGTGCAGCTCTGGTGCTACGCCAAACAACAAAGAACTTGGAGGATATCAGGTTCTTGAGGAATCAGAACAAACCGGTATTTTGTCCGCAGGAGAAATATTGCCTTTGCCATGCCAATGCCCTTGCCATTGTGATCCTGAGCGAAGCGAAGGATCTCATATGAATCCACACTTCGTCGTAAACATTCACTTGAGACCCTTCGGGCTAGCCCGCCGCGCCGCGTGCGAATGGCGGGTGCTTGCTCTCGTGGTCCCCGGCGACGGCGTACCATAGGTCACGCAGGAACACGGCCAAATTCCTTTCGAATTACATGTTTCATAATGTGAAACTGAGTTTCATATTGACTTCGGAGCGATTCTATCTACAATGCACCCATCGTCAAGCGAAATCTCCTTCGCGCCGAGACGCATGGAAGGGAACAGATTTGCCAGTTGCACTGCGGCGAAGCAGAAGACTCAGCTCCCGGCGAAGCGATGGCGCGGGGTCGAGCAAGTCCTTGCAGAAGGCCCTTCGGCTCCTACTGCATCTCGGCGAATACGGTCCCGAGATGGGCATCACGCAGCTTGCCGGCGAACTCAGTTTGAATAAGACCACCGTCTATCGTCTCCTGAACGCCATGCAGAAATTCGAGCTCATCGAAAAAAATCCGGCGAATGAAAGGTACCGGCTTGGCTTGAAGCTGCACGAGTTGGGATGCCGCGCCCTGGAATCCAGGACGCTCCGGGGTGAAGCGCACGAATTCCTGGTGCAGATGTCCCGGCGCTCCAATGAAAGTGTGAGCATCGCCGTGCCGGGGGCGGGAAGCATCGTGTGCCTCGATCGGGTCGATTGCCTGGACTCCATCATCACCGCGCGGACGCCCGTCGGCGGACGCTTCCACCCGCACTGTACGGCCGCGGGCAAAGCGATTCTCGCCTACCTGCCCGATGAAGAAATCCGCGCCATCATCAAGCGTAACGGCATGCCCCGTTTCACCTCCGCGACTCTCAGCAAGTACGCGGACCTGATGAACGATCTTGCTCTAACGCGCCACCGGGGTTTTGCATCGGACAGTGAGGAGTTGGAAAAAGGACTCTGCGGAGTCGCGGCGCCGGTTTTTATGCGCGGCAGCGATCTCGTCGCCGCCGTCGGGATCGCCGGGCCCACCGGGAGATTTCAAGGCGAAGAGCTTGCGCGAAAGATCGCTTTGGTTAAAGATTTCGCTGCCCGTATTTCCCGGGCTCTGGGAAGACGCGCGTCGGAGTTGCCGAGCGCCTCTCGCGGTTCGTTTTACGATCCGTTTTCATAGGAGGTACACAGAAATGGCAGCACCATACCGAGCCGACCACGTGGGAAGTTTTCTCCGGCCCGCGGAACTCTTGGCAGCGCGAAGCAACGCCGCAAGAGACCCCGAGCGCCTGCGCACCCTCGAAGATCTTCATATCCAGCGCCTTCTTGCCAAGCAGAAAGAGCTCGGTTTTGAACTTGCCACGGATGGCGAACTGCGCCGCCGGAATTTCATGAGCGATTTCACTGATGCCGTGGATGGCTTCGACATGGGCGATGCCGTAGCGAGAAGCTGGAAAGCCGGGGACATGAAAGCGGCACCGGTCAGCAGTGTAACGGGCATCGTCAGCAAGAAGCTTTGCCAGGTAAGGCCGCTCACCGGGCACGAATTGCCTTTCTTGAAAGCCAAATGCACGGTGGCGATCAAGATGACGCTTCCCAGCGCCACGCAATTTCCGGCCATTTCGTTCAAGGACGGTATCACCGACAAGATCTACAAGGATCACTCCGCGCTGTTGTGGGACATCGTGGAGATCATGAAGCGCGACCTCGCCAAACTGTCCTCCGAGGGCGTGAAGTACATTCAGATTGACGCGCCGCGCTACAGCTACTACATGGACCCCAAGTGGCGCGAATGGATTCGCAAGGAGTTGAGGCAGGAGCCGGACGCCGCGCTCGATGAGGCCATCAAAGCCGACAACGCTTGCTTCCGGGCCGCGCGACGCCCGGGCGTGACGCTGGCGATCCATCTTTGTCGCGGCAACAATCGCAGCCACTGGTATGCCGAAGGGGGCTACGACGCGATCGCCGAAAAAATGTTTGGAACGCTCGATGTGGACCGCTTCCTGCTGGAGTACGACGACGAACGCTCCGGCACGTTTGCGCCGCTGCGCTTCATCCCGAAAGGCAAGACCGTGGTGCTGGGGCTGGTCAGTTCGAAGCTTCCGCAGATGGAAGACGCCGATGTGCTCGTGAAGCGGATCGAAGAAGCGTCGCAATACGTTCCCATGGAAAACCTGGCGCTTAGTCCGCAGTGCGGGTTCGCTTCGACGGCGGAAGGAAACCTGCTCACCGAGGATAGACAGTGGTCAAAGCTGAAACTTGTGGTAGACACTGCGCGTCGTGTGTGGGGCGGAACGACCAGCGCGGGCGCTTGACATTCCGCAAGCAGTGGCGAAAAATCCGCATTCGGGCGCTCGCGCAAGTGTGCGATTAGCGTTCGAATCGTTTTGCGCGAATTGTACGCGCTGACCCGATTCTCTATCCTCAAAGTGAATCACGTGAGGGAACTATGTTCTCAAGTCCGTATATAGCCGGGAAAACGATTGATGTGCCGCCATCCGCTCTCTCGGATGTCGTCAACCCCGCGAATCAGCGTTTGTTTGCCCGCATCTTCATGGCCAAGGCGGAGCACATGCGCGCGGCGATTGACGCGGCGGACGCCGCGAAAGCGTCGTGGGCGGCGGCGCCGCCGGCCGTGCGCGAACGAATTCTCCATCGCGCCGCGGACGAGTTGGAGAAGGCCACCCCGGAGCTTGTGGAACTGTTGATCGACGAAGCCGGCTCGACATTTGGCAAAGCGCATTTTGAAGTTCCGTTTGCCGCGAACATGGTGCGCTCGATTGCGGGAGAGGCCAGGCGCATCCACGGCGACGTGATGGCTTCCGACGTCCCCGGACTGATCTCGCTGGCGATTCGCCGGCCACTCGGGGTAGTGGCAGGAATTTCACCGTTCAATTTTCCCATCGTGCTCTCTCTGAAGAAGGTGGCCTTCGCGCTGGCGGCCGGAAACACTTTCATACTCAAGCCGTCCGAAGAAACATCGCTGGTGGGGTTGAAGCTCGCGGAAGTCTTTGAGCGGGCGGGAGTGCCGGCGGGCGTATTGAACGTGGTACCCGGCGACGGGCCGACCATGGCGCAAGTGCTGTACGAAGATCCGCGCGTGAAGCTGATTTCTTTTACCGGCTCGACCAGGGTCGGAAGAATCATCGCCACGGAGTGTGCCAAGCGCGGGAAACGCGTGGTGCTGGAGATGGGCGGCAAGAGCCCGCTGATCGTTTTGCGCGACGCCGATCTGGATTATGCCGTGGACACGGCCTGCTTCGGATTGTTCATTCACCAGGGACAGATCTGCATGGCCGGCTCGCGGATCATCGTGGAAGCGCCGGTCTACGAGGAATTTCTCAAAAAATTTGTGGCCAAGGCGCAAACGCTGCAGGTCGGCGATCCGCGTGATCCGCACACGGTGATTGGACCTTTGATCCGCTCATCGCAATGCCCGATGATCGACAAGAAGGTGAAGGATGCGGTGGCCGCGGGCGCGCGCCTGCTCTGCGGCGGAAAATACGAAGGGAATTTCTACCACCCGACGGTCCTGGCGGATGTGACGCCGGAAATGGCGGCGTTCCGCGATGAACTGTTCGGCCCCGTGGCGGCGGTGAGCAAAGCGAACGACTCGGACCACGCGCTAACTTTGGCTAACAGTTCTGTTTACGGCCTTTCCTCCGCCGTGTTGACCAACAACTTGCAGCTCGCAATGAAGTTTGCGCTCGAGCTGGAAGCAGGCATGGTCCATCTGAACGGACCCACGGTGCACGATGAAGCCACGGTGCCCTTTGGCGGCGTGAAAGACTCCGGCATGGGCCGTGAAGGCGGCCGCTGGTCGATCGAAGAAATGACCGAAGTGAAGTGGGTGACCATCCAGCTCGGCAAACGGCCTTACCCGTTCTAAAAGAGCGGTTGCCGCCGCGCCGAAGTATGGCGTGGCACAGCGATCTGTGCTGTGCCATCTTCAAGCGCGAATTACATCCCGCAATCAAAGAATACGGTTTCATCCGGACCTTGCAGGATCACGTTCCATTCCAGCGTGCCTGCCTGGCCCGCAGTCCTTTTCGCGATAAGTGTTCCGCGCCGCTCGGACTCAACCAGGTTCAGGATAAAATCGCCGGAGTTAGCGGCTTCATCCGGGAAGTAGATGCGTGTGACGAGCCGCCGGAGCAAACCTCTCATGAACACCGACACCGCAATGTGCGGAGCCTGGGGCTTTCCTGCCGGGCCGGGAACCGGGCCAGGCTTTATCGTCGTGAACGCAAACCTGCCGTTGTCATCCACTGGGATTCGCCCGTAACCCTGGAACCCTGCCTCCAGCGGCTTGTTCTGATTGTCTTCGGGATGCGCGTATTTGCCGTGGCTGTTCGCCTGCCAAATCTCGAGCAGGGCATCCACTACAGGATTGCCTTTACCGTCCAGCACGCGTCCGGCAATCGTTATTTTGTCCCCGGAGACCCCCGCTGCCGCGAGATCGACCTTTCGCAGCCTGGTTAGACCAATCGCGAAGTAAGGACCGACCGTCTGTGACGTTGTCG
>JBGQDD010000051.1:0-11606 GCA_041495665.1 Candidatus Acidiferrum sp. | reverse complement strand
CTGCGCGTACCCGGGCGTTCCGGAAGCGCTCGATCTTCTCGCGGCGTTCCCGATGGCGATTCTCACGAACAAGCCGGTACGCATCAGCGTGCGCATACTGGAAGGACTCGGCCTGGCGAAATATTTCCGCGCCGTCTATGGCGGGAACAGTTTTGAAACGAAAAAGCCCGACCCGCTTGGCGCGCATACGATTCTTCTCGAATTCGGCGCCGCTCCGGCCGAAGCCATCCTGATCGGCGATTCCGAAGTGGACGTGCAGACCGCGCGCAACGCCGGCACTCTCGCCGCCGCCGTGAATTACGGCATCGGCAAGCACGACCGCGCCGCGCATCCCGCCGACATTTATCTCGACCAGCTCACGGATCTCGTCCCGCTGCTGATCGGCCGCAATTCATGATCGTTTCGCGAAGTGTAATGACAACACAAAATGGACGCGTATCCATGGCGGACACGGGCCTTCAGCTTGTTTCCCGACCGTATCTTTTTATGCACAGTACGGCAGTCCCATTTCTTGCCGGCAAGAACCATCGTACGCTGAGATAGTAGCGTGGCATCTCCAACCCTTCGGACCAGCGGGTGCAGAATGAATTCGAGCGCAAAGTACATAGCTGCATTTATTTGCCTGGCGTTGCCAGGGATCGCCCAAGCGCAGAGCGTGGGTCTGGTGGAATGCCCGCGCACGGGTGACTACGTCTATCTATACAGCTCCATGACCACCATGGATGTGCGCACGACGCTCCAGTGTGGAGAGCAGCTACAGATCACCGGCCGGTACGACCGCTACTTCGGTGTGCGCACCGCCAAAGGCGAGATAGGTTACGTCCCGGTGGAAAGTCTCCTCTTGTTGAAAGACAAGCCGGGCGCCAAGACACCGCCGCCAAAGACGGCGCAGCCCACGACGCGAGAGCGCACTCCGTACGACGCGCGCGCCCCACAAACGGAAGCTGCTCCGAGCCCTCCCCCTTCTCCTTCGGAGTTCACCTTGCGCAACGGCACCCCGATTCACCTGAAACTGGGCAAGACCCTTTCTTCCGCGACCAGCCACGTTGGCGACGTAGTGGATCTGCAGGTCGTGGAAGAAGTGATCGTGGATGGCTTTTGGGTGATTCCGCAAGGCACGGCGGCCATCGGCTTGGTCACGGATGCCGAACCCAAAAAACGCATGGGCCACGGCGGTAAGCTGGCTTTCAGTATCAACTTTGTGCGTCTTAAAGATAACGAGAAGGCCGCGGTCCGCTCCTTCCAGGAGAGCTCAGGTTCAAACAGTTCGGCTGGAGCGATGCTTCCCCTGTCCTCCGGCAAGGAAGTGGTATTCCTGCAAGGAACCGAATTCACCGCGTACGTTGATGGGGACATGCAACTGAAGAAAGAGGCCTTTCAGCCCGAAAAGGACCCTTCCGGCGCCGCTCCTGTACCGTCGGCTCAGAAGCCCTCTCAGCCGCGCGGGTTCTGAAATTTTAGAAAGACAGCGAGCGGGTCCGCGATCTTGCCCATCGTAAGCCCGGCGACCGAGCCAGACTTTTCTCACACCGCGATGCATCCGCACTTGCCATTGTGCGCGGCACTTGGCAGACTTTGCCCGTGATCATTGGCCTCTTTCCTGAACTAGACGCGCCCGGCGGGGTGCAGCGTGCGGGCCGCCACCTGGCAGCGGTGCTCACGGAATTCGCCTCCAGCCGCGGTATGGACTGCCGCCTGCTCAGCTTAAATGATTCCCCGGAGTTGCACCGGATGACGCTGGGAGGGCGCGAATTCGTGTTCACGGGGTGCGACCGCGCCAAGGGGCGATTCACGGTGACAGCACTGCGAGCAGCACGGCGCAAAGCAAGACTGGTCCTGGCCGGGCATCCGAATCTGGGACCGGTAGTGCAGGCGATGCGGGTCGCGGCGCCGCGGATGAAGAGCATTATCTGCACGCATGGGATTGACGTCTGGGAGCCGCTGGGGGGCTTGCGCCGGCGCGCGCTGCGTCACGCAAACCTGGTTCTGGCACCAAGCCGGGATACCGCCGAACATGTTGCGTCTGAGCAAGGAGTGGCGCGCGAACGGATTCGCGTTTTGCCCTGGGCGCTCGATCCGCAATTCGAAGGGTTGCTCGCGGCAGGTACGCGAAGCGCTCCACCGCGCGACTTTCCGGCTGGACGTGTCATCCTGACCGTGGGCCGCTGGCTGGCGACGGAACGATACAAGGGCATGGACACTTTGATTACGGCGCTGCCGAGACTGCTGACGCGCTGGCCGGAGCTGCAGCTCGTTCTCGTGGGAACCGGCGATGACCGCGCGTGGCTTGAGGACCTGACGGAAAGAAACGGCGTCCATCGCCACGTGCATTTTTTGGCCGGATTGAGCTACTCGGAACTTGCCGCGTGCTACTCCGCGTGCGAAATTTTTGCTCTGCCCAGCCGGGGCGAAGGATTCGGGCTGGTGTATCTGGAGGCCATGGCGTGCGGGAAACCGGTCATCGGAGGGGCGCACGGCGGGGCGCCCGAAATCATCGAGGACGGCGTAACGGGCTACCTAGTGCCGCACGGTGATGCGGTCCATCTCGCTACGTGCATTGAAGCGCTGCTGGCAGACCCAACGCATGGCAAGGAGATGGGCGCGCGCGGGCGGCAGCGCGCCGAGCACGAGTTCCGCTTCAATGTTTTCGCGAAATCACTGAAAAAAATCCTGCGCGAACAATGCGAATCCTGAACGTTACGGAAACGTACGCTCCCTTTCTCGAATTCGGCGGCCCACCGGTGAAGGTGCGCGCGCTTTCCGAAGGTCTGGCCCAGCGAGGCCACCAGGTCACCGTTCTCACGGCCGACTGGGGGCTGGAAAAGCGCATGCAAGCGCAGGAAGAAAAAATCACGGCAGAGCGATCTCCCTTCGGCTGGCGCCGGAACGAAAATGGCGTGCAGGCCATCTATGTGCCGACATGGCTGCGTTACCGCACGGTGAGTTGGAACCCGGCGGTCAAGCGTTACTGCCGGGCGCGGCTGCAGAATTTTGATGTCGTGCACATTTTCGGGCTCTACGACTTGCTGGGTCCGGCGGTGGCCGCCGCCAGTCGTAAGCGAAACTTGCCGTACGTGCTCGAGCCCATAGGGATGTTCGTCCCCATTGTGCGAAATCTTTGGCTGAAACGGATGTATCATGCGGTTTGGGGACGGCAACTGCTCGAGGGGGCCAGCGCGGTGATCGCTACCTCGGAGCGGGAAACCGAGGAACTCGCCGCCGGTGGTCTTCCTCGCTCGAGGGTGGCGTTGCGGCGGAACGGCGTGGAAGTGCCCGCGTCCTGGCCTGAACGAGGCACCTTTCGGAAAGCGCGCGGCATTTCGCCGGAGGAGAAGCTGGTCCTGTTTCTAGGGCGCCTATCCGCCAAGAAGAGTCCGGACTTGCTGCTGAGGGCCTTCGCGGAACTTTCAGGGCGCTCCAGCGGAATGCCAATGACGCTGGTCTTCGCGGGGCCTGACGAAAGCGGCGTAAAAGCAGAACTGGACCAAATGGCAACGCAACTGGGCGTTCGAACGAAGATTCAATTCACCGGACCGATTTTTGGCGAGGCCAAGTGGGCGGCCTATAGAGATGCGGATGTTTTCGTGCTGCCCTCGCAGAATGAAAACTTTGGAAATACGGCGGCGGAAGCGGTGGCCGCGGGGACTCCGGTGATCGTGACGGAACAATGCGGGATTGCGCCATTGCTCGCGGATGAGGCAGGCCTGGTGGTGCACCACGACGCGGCGGCGCTATCGAGTGCGCTCGAGCGAATCCTGAGTGAAGCGGAACTACGCGCGCGGCTCGCGGCCGGATGCTCCGTGGTCACGTCACGTCTGGGATGGGATGAACCCGTTCGCGACATGGAAGCGTTATACGCGACGCTTGCCTCACGGCAGGCGGTGAGAGCAGAATCTAAGTGAGTGGGGTAGTCTTTTGCCAGCGCGGCGACATCCGACTTTTCGGCTTATTTGGTGGAGCAGCAATCTGCTGCTAGCCGTCGCGTTTGTGGCCATGCTCTACTCCTGGCACCGTGAATATTCCGTGCGCTGGTACCTCGACGGATTTTCGGATGCGATTGTACCCAATAGCCTGCCCGCAGAACAAAAGGTCGAAGCGATTTTGAACTGGATGCGCGCCGAGCCATCGCGAGCCATCGCTACGAATCCGGACGCACTCGCTAAGCGCGATCCGGAGATGACGCTCACTTACCACCAGTTGTTGAACGTCTGCGGCACCGCGACGAACGCCTTCCTGAATCTCGCGCGAAGTTCCGATCTGCGGGTGCGCCGCCTGCTGCTCTTGTCTCCCGAGCGCAATACGAAGCATGTGGTTGCGGAGGTTCTAATCGGCCAACGCTGGATCATCGTCGATCCAACCTACCGGGTCATTATGAAGGATGCACAGGGCCGCTATTTGACACGCAGCGAGCTGCGGAATCCGGTCGTGTTTTCGGAAGCCGCCGGGGCCATCCCGAACTATCCACGCGAGTACAACTACGACCAATTCGCACATGTGCGGCTGGCACGGCTGCCGCTCGAAGGGTTGCATCTGCGGCGCTTGTTGGACAGCGTTTATCCGGGCTGGGATGAAGCGGTCGACTGGAGCCTGTTCCTGGAGCGCGAATCTTTCTTCTATCTCGTGGTCAGCATTACGGCAACATTGTTCTTCTTGTTGTTGCGGGCCGTACTTGCCTGGTATGCGGACAGCCGTCTGAGAATTCCGCGCTTCCATTTGCGGGAGCATGCCATCCGTGCCGGCGCCGCGTTCTTCTCCGCGCCGGAGATCAAACAGTAGCGTGTGCGGCATATGCGGGGTCGCGTTCGCTTCGCGCGGCGCCGAGGCGGAGTCGCGCGTTCGGGCGATGACCGCGGCAATGCGCCATCGCGGCCCGGATGAAGAAGGCTTTCTTGCCGGCGATGCGCGGGCGCCGGGGCTCGCGCTGGGGATGCGGCGGCTGAGCATCATCGATCTGGCTGGCGGCCATCAGCCCATCTGGAACGAAACCAAGGACGTCGCGGTCATCTTCAACGGCGAGCTGTACAACTATCATGAATTGCGTGAGCGTCTATTGCTCTGCGGTCATCGCTTCGTTACGCAATCGGACACCGAGATACTCGTTCATGCCTGGGAAGAGTGGGGCGAAGACTCCCTGACGGAGCTGCGGGGTATGTTCGCTTTCGCGCTGCTTGATCTTCGCGAACGCTATGCCACCGCGCCGATTCTCTTTCTGGCGCGCGATCCACTGGGCATCAAGCCGCTCTATTACACGCAGACACCGGAGGGTTTTGCGTTTGCTTCGGAGGTTCGCGCGCTGCTCGCCTCGGGTGCCGCTCCCAAACGCTTATCGCAGGACGCGGTCACCGCCTATCTCCTTTTTGGCGGCGTCTCGGAGCCGGTGACGCTTCTGGAAGGAGTGTTTTCGCTTCCTCCGGGACATCGCATGCTGCTGCACGTGCCGGAGCGGCGGCGCACGCCGCGCGCGCGGCCGTGGTGGGACCCCGCGGTTTCGCCCGCGGCACGCGAACCACGTAAGCAGCGGGATCTTTCTTCGGCGGCGAAAAAGTTGCGGCCGCTTCTCGAAGATGCGGTGCGCGTGCATCTCATCGCCGACGTGCCGGTGGGCTTGTTTCTTTCGAGCGGGCTGGACTCCGGCGCGATCGCGGCGCTCGCCGCGCAGGCGCGGGGCGGAATCCAGAGCTTCACGCTGACGTTTCCGGGCACGGTGTTCGATGAAGCGGAGCTCGCGCGCGTGGTGGCGAATCGCTGCAAAACTAAACACGCTGAAGTGCCTTTGAGCGGCGAGTCGGTCCTTGCGCGGCTGGATGAAGCACTTGACGGCCTCGACCAGCCCACCATGGACGGAATCAATACGTACTTTGTTTCGTGGGCTGCGAGGGAAGTTGGGCTGAAAGTTGCGTTATCGGGATTGGGAGGAGATGAACTTTTCGCAGGCTATCAAACTTTTGCCGATACCCCGCGCCTATCGAGACTAATCGCATGCGCGTGGTTTGTGCCGGCGGTGGTGAGGCGAATGACAGCTCCACTCGTTGCCGGTCTGGCGGCGCGGCAAGGTTCACCGGACGCTGGGCGAAAGGCCGCGGCCGCGTGGGCCTATCCGGACGCTTTGCCGCATCCCTATTTTTTCGCGCGGACGCTCTTCCCGCCGGGGCAGATCGAACGAATCATCGAGCCGCGGTATCGCCCCAGCACAGTGAACGCCGACGGCGTCACGCTCGAGCCAACCTGGCTCGGCTGGCTGGAACGGACGGCGGACGAAGCGCGCAAGCTGGAACCAGTTGCCGGAGTTTCCTGGCTTGAAATGCGAACCTACATGGCGAGCACACTGCTGCGCGACACGGATGCCGTCAGTATGGCGCAATCGCTGGAAGTTCGCGTGCCGCTGCTGGACACTCCCCTGGTTGAATTTGTAGGGTCACTGCCGGATACCGCGCGCCGCCGTCGTGGCACCCATAAGGCTCTGCTAGTGGAAGCGCTCGGCGATTTGCTGCCGCAGGAAATTCTCACGCAGCGGAAGCGCACGTTTACGCTGCCGTGGGAAGAGTGGCTGCGCGGGCCGCTGCGCGCGAAGATGGAGGCAAGCTTCGCCGACCCTGCGCCGGCGCTGGCGGCCTATCTTCGGCCGGGAGGCGTTGGCTCGGTCTGGACGGATTTTCTTGCGGGGAAAACCACCTGGTCGCGTCCGTGGTCCCTGTATGTATTGAACGAGTGGTGCCGCCGACACCTCGCCGCATAATCTTCCGGCTGAGGTACACTGACAAATTACGCGATGAATATTCTGGGGATCAATGCGTACCATGGGAACGCTGCGGCGGCGATTGTCTGCGACGGGCGGCTGATCGCCGCGGTTGAGGAAGAACGCTTCAACCGCGTGAAATATGCGGCGGGATTTCCCGCGCAGGCGATTCGTTATTGCCTGAAGGAAGCGGGCCTCACGCTTTCGGACATCGATCACGTCGCCGTGCCGCGAAATCCTTACGCGAGGCTGGGCACAAAACTTTTTTACGCGCTGCGCATGCCGTCATTCGCGCGGGAACGCATTAAAGTTCTCGCGAAATTCACCGGTATTCCCGAGGCGCTGGCTTTGGCCTTCGATGCTGATCCCAAAAAACTTGCCGCAAAGTTTCACCGCATCGAGCACCACCAGGCGCATCTTGCGAGCAGCTTTTTCGTTTCTCCGTTCGAATGCGCCGCGCTGCTTTCCGCCGACGGACTCGGCGATTTCGCGAGCACGATGTGGGGCACGGGCGCCGGCAACCGCATGAGGATCGACGGGGCGGTAGCGTTTCCGCATTCACTGGGACTGTTTTACAGCGCGGTTACGCAGTACCTCGGCTTCCTGAAATTTGGCGACGAGTACAAAGTCATGGGGCTCGCCGCGTACGGGCACCCGGAACAAATGGATGTTTTCCGCGACATCGTGCGTTTTGAGAGCAGCTCCAACGGCAACGGCTTCCGCCTGGGGCTCGACTACTTCTTGCATCATCGCACGGGCCCGGAGATGTCCTGGGCCGAAGCCGATAAGACGCCGACGCTCGGCAAATTGTTTTCGGATGAAATGGCGAAGCGCCTGGGGCCCGTTCGCGCGCCAGAAGATGCACTAGAGGAGCGGCACCGCAATCTTGCTTGTTCGTTGCAAGCGCGGCTCGAGGAGGTTTATCTCGGCATGTTGAAAAAGCTTGGCGAGCGAACCGGGCTCAAGGCCGTGTGTCTTGCTGGTGGCGTGGCTTTCAATTGCGTAGCGAACGGAAAAATCTTTGACGCAACACCGTTCGAGCAGGTCTACGTTCATCCGGCGGCGGGAGACGCGGGCCTCGCGGTGGGCGCCGCGTACTACATCTGGCATCAGAAACTCGGCAAGCCGCGCTCGTTCGTGATGGATCACGCTTACTGGGGACCTGGATATTCGCGCGAAGAAATTCGCCGCGCGATCGATGCAAACGGCCTGGCACAAAGCGGCTATTCCATCGCCGAGCTGCCCGAAGAAGAGTTGCCGCGGCGCGCGGCTGCGATCATCGCAGATGGGAAAATTCTCGGCTGGTTTCAGGGCCGCGCCGAATGGGGTCCGCGCGCGCTAGGCAACCGAAGCATCGTCGCCGACCCGCGCCGTCCGGAAATGAAGGAGATTCTCAACCGCCGGATCAAGCACCGGGAAATCTTTCGCCCCTTTGCGCCTTCCATCCTCGCGGAAGCCACCGAGGAGTATTTTGAGAAGTCGCACCCCTCGCCATTCATGACCCTGGCCTATTCCGTGCGCCCGGAGAAGCGCGACAAGATCCCGGCGCCGACGCATGTGGACGGCACGGGGCGGCTGCAAACGGTCACGCGCGAGGCCAATCCCCGCTACCACGCGCTCATTGCCGCTTTTCGCGATCTCACCGGCGTGCCGGTCGTGCTCAACACTTCCTTCAACGACAACGAGCCGATCGTCTGCCGCCCCGAAGAAGCGATCGATTGCTTCCAGCGCACGCAGATGGATGCGCTGGTCCTCGGCGATTTCCTCATCTCGCGCCCTTAATTCTCGATCGTCCAGTTTGGAATTCGCGGCCACTAGCCAGAGTGAATGAATTGTGGCAAGCTATCGGGCATGGGAAACAAAGACAGAGGCAAACGCGAAGTCAAGAAGCCACCAAAAAAGAAGCCGACCGCGCACGAGCTGCAGCGCGCGGCTGCCCCGATTTTTAAGAAACCTGCCTAAAACCGTTAGGCGACCGCGCCCCGCGCAGAGACGGAACTCGGTACAATCTTTCCGTGCGCATCCTGCTGCTCAATCAATATTACCCGCCGGACACTTCCGCTACCGCGAAGATGGCGCACAGCGTCGTGGACGCTCTTTCCATTTCCCACGACGTGACGGTGCTGTGCGGGCGGCCGTCCTACGATCCCACCGAGCGCCGGCCGTGGCGGCTATTTCAAACGGAGCAAGCCGGTTTGGTGCGCATCATTCGCGCGGGTTCGACGGACTTTCCGCGCTTTGAAATGAAAAAGCGGGTGGTGAATTATCTCAGCTACGCCGCGCTGTCGATTCCGCGCGCGCTCTTTGTGCCCTGTGACGCAGTGATGGCGATGACCGATCCGCCGTTTCAAGGAATCGTTGGCGCGATCGTGGCCATCCTAAAACGCAAGCCGTACGTCTACAACATCCGGGACATGTATCCGGACATGGCCGTAGGAGGCTCGATCGTCGAGCCCGGCAGGCTCGCGAGGATTTGGGAAAAACTCCATCGCTGGGCGCTGCGCCGCGCCACGCGCGTTGTCGTTCTCGGCGAAGACATGCGCGCCCGCATTGTCGCCAAAGGTGTGGATCCCGGCCGAGTGCTGATCGTTCGCGATGGAACCGAAATCCTTCCGCCGAATACGCCTCTTCCGGCCCCCGATCCCGAAGTTGTCCGGGCGATCCGCGGGAATTATTCGTTTGTTCTCGTGCACGCGGGCAACCTTGGATTCTACGGCGCGTGGAACACGCTGGTGACCGCCGCGCGCAACCTTGTGAGTGAAGGTGTGAGCCTCGTGTTTGTGGGCAATGGCGCGCAGCGCTCGCAGATCGAAGCGACGGCCGCGGGTTCCGACAATATCCGTTTTCTGGAGTTTTTCCCGGCGAGCAAGATTCCTTCGGTGCTCGCGGCCGCCGATGCCCACGTCATTACCGTGAAGCGGGGCCTGGAAGGCGTGGTGGTGCCCAGCAAAATGTACGGGATTCTGGCGGCGGGAAAGCCCATCGTCGCGGTGGCGCCGAAAGAGACGGATATTGTATCGTTGGGGCTTCAGCGTGGCTTCGCGGTTGCCGCCGATCCGGATCGCCCCGCGGAAGTTGTCAACGCCGTGCGCGCTTTGGCTTCCGACCCGAATAAGTTGAAAGCCATGGGCGAGGCGGCGCGGGCCGCTGCTCCCGATTATGATAGAGTCAAGGAATTGCGGAAATTCGTGGAAATCATCGATCACCTGACGGTTAGTTAGGAAAATCATGGAGGCGGCGCGAGCGTGACGACAGCGAATGGATTTTGGGCGGGAAAAACTGTTTTTGTGACGGGCGGAGCGTCGTTCATCGGCTCGACGCTTGCCGATCAGCTCTTGGCGCGAGGCGCGAAAAAGATTCGCATCGTCGATGACCTGAGCAGCGGCCATCTGGACAACATTCGCCAGCATCTCGGCACGGGCAAGGTCGATTTTCTGCAGGCCGATTTGCGAGAACCCGGTGTGACGCGGGCCGCGATGCAGGGCGTCGACACCGTTTTCCATCTCGCCGCGGACCACGGCGGGCGCGGCTACGTGGATCTCCATCAAGCCGGCCCAGCATCGAACTTTTTCCTGGATGGCCTGGTCTTTGCCGAAGCACTCAAAGCCAAAGTAAAAAAAGTGGTGTTCGCTTCTTCCGGCTGCGTCTATCCGAATTTCATGCAATCGGACACCAAGAAGGAACTCTACCTCACAGAAGATCTCACTAAAGGCCCGAATGATGCCGACAATACTTACGGCTGGGCCAAGTTGATGGGTGAATTCACGCTGCAGGCTTATGCGAAGGAACACGGGATGGGAGCCGCCTGCTGCCGCTACTTCACGGTGTATGGTCCGCGCGGGGTGGAGAATCACGCCGTGATCGCGATGATTGCGCGCGCTTTCCTTGGGCAGAATCCTTTTGAGGTATGGGGCGACGGCACGCAGATCCGCAACTGGACCTACATCGAGGACATCGTCGAGGGCACCATCCTGGCCGGGGAGAAGATTAACGACGGCACGGCGATCAACCTCGGGACGATGGAGCGTATCCGGGTTATCGATTGCGCCAAAATGGTTTGCGAATTCACCGGCCACCAAGCCGAGATCAAGTTCCGCACGGATATGCCCACCGGCCCACTCAACCGCGTCGCTGACAATTCTCTCGCCAAGAAACTTCTCGGCTGGGAGCCGAAGGTGCTATTCCGCGAGGGCCTCAAGCGCACCATCGACTGGTACTACGCCACCCGCGACAAACAGGAAGTGAAGCGCATCTTCACGCGCATGTTGACAGAGCGTTGAGCCACGAAGTTCGCCGGCCGAGTGGAGTGGTCCTTGCTCGAATCAGAAGGCACAACTCGAAGTGTGCAATTCTGCACATACAGGACTAACCCGATTGAAGCTAGAATAAAACCGCAGTATCGTATTAGTGCTGCGTGGGGCAGCCAGATGTTAGCTTGACTTGGGAGCCGGACCCCCAACCCGGCGAGGATCTCGTGAGACACCGGCCGCACCGGCCTGGCTGGATTCGGCTCACCTGATAAACGAGGTTGCATGGCCGCTGGCCTGCTCGCTTTTTTCATCGCACTTTTTGCGTCGCTGACGCTGGTCGTTCCCGTGCGCGCCCTTGCGCTGCGCGTTGGGATGGTTGATCTGCCTGGGCCGCGCAAAGTTCATCTCACGCCGATCCCTCTACTTGGTGGCCTGGCGATGTACGCCGCAGTAGTAATCGCGGTGCTCTTTGCCTTTGAAGGACCTGCACGCGCCCAGATTGTGGGCATCCTCATCGGCGCGACGCTCGTCGCGGGTGTCGGCATCCTCGACGACCGCGGGCTGCTCCATCATCAAGTCAAACTGTTTGTGGGCATGCCGCTGGCGGCGGCGATCCTGCT
>JBGQDD010000050.1:0-11756 GCA_041495665.1 Candidatus Acidiferrum sp. | reverse complement strand
GGCGCGGCAACTTCGCGATGAACGGACTAAAGCTGTGGCTGGGGCAGCGACTCTGCCGAATCATTCTTGCACAGCGCGGAAGCATCCAGTTCGCGGCAGAATTATACTTGGTTTTGTAGAGGCCGGGCTTTAGCCCGGCGTTTGCATCTCTTCCCGCTGATGAACGGCGATCAGCACCTTTCCACGCCATAACAGAATTTGTACTTGACAGATGGCGAAATAAAAGCGAATACTGCAAGGCGCTTTGCTCGCGCCATTTGTTACGACGAACGGCCATGATCGCGGGCTGGAGAGACAACATTGGCAACTTTGGCGCCCTTAGTGCCCGAACAAAACCTCCCCGTGCAGGAACCTGACCGCTTTTCCGAGGCCTTGCACCGCTACTGGGGCTACGAATCGTTCCGCCCCGGCCAGGAGAACATCGTCAGGAGCATCGCCGCAGGGCGCGACGCCTGCATCGTCATGCCCACCGGCGGCGGCAAATCGCTCTGCTATCAAATGCCCGCCGTGCTCGACGCCCGTACCGCCGTCGTGATCTCCCCGCTGATCGCCCTGATGCAGGACCAGGTCGCGCAACTCCTGCAAATGGGGATTTCCGCCGCCTGCTTGAACGCCGCCACTCCCCCTGAAGTGCGCACTCACATCCTTCAGCACGCCGCCAGCGGAAAATACCAGTTGCTCTATTTGTCGCCGGAGCGCATCGCCCTCAGCGGCACTGCGGACTGGCTGAAGCGCCTCCCCATCTCCTTCTTCGCCATCGATGAAGCCCATTGCATCTCTGAATGGGGTCACGAATTCCGCCCCGAATATCGCCAGCTCAGCCGCCTCCGCGAACTCTTCCCCGACCGCCCCATCGCGGCCTTCACCGCCAGCGCCACCCAGCGCGTCCGCCACGACATCATCGAGCAGCTCCGCCTGCGCGATCCCTACAAACACATCGCCAGCTTTCGCCGCCCCAATCTGCGTTACATCGTTCGCCAATGTGACGCGAGATCGCAAAATGAATTGCTCCTCCGCGCCGTAAGACAAGTCTCCGACGGCAGCGTCATCGTCTACTCGCCCACGATCGCGCGCGTGGGAGACACCGTCGATTTCCTCGCGGAAAACGGCATTCCCGCCATCGGCTATCACGGCCAGATGGAAAGCGCCGCGCGGCGCGAAAACCAGGAAAAATGGATGGCCGACGAAGTGCGCGTCATGGTCGGCACCATGGCCTTCGGCTTGGGCATCAATAAAGCCGCCGTGCGCGCAGTGATTCATCTCTCGCTCCCCAAAAGCGTCGAGCAGTATTACCAGGAAGCGGGCCGCGCCGGCCGCGACGCATTCCCCGCCGATTGCTTCCTCTTCTGGCAGAAAAAAGACACCGGCTTGCACGCCTTTTTTATCGGCAAAATCGAGGACCGCGCGGAAAAAGACCGCGCCTGGCAGCGTTACCACGAAGTCGAACGTTTCGTGCAATCCACGGAGTGCCGCCAGCTCCACGTGTGCCGCCACTTCGGCGAATCCCCCAAGTGGGATTCGTGCGGCAATTGCGATGCTTGCGCGGCCACCCCGGACTGGCTGGAAATAGAGCTGCAAGCACCGCGAAGAAAACGCGACGCCACACGCAAGCAACAGACGACACGCTCCGCCGCGCCACGGCCTGTCGCGCCACGTCCCGCTTCGGCTACCCTATCAGTCTCAGCCGACATCGAGTTGAAAGAATACCTCCGCGAGTGGCGGCGCAAAACTGCCAGAGAAATGGGCATTGGAGCATCCAGCGTCATGTGGGATACGACCTTGGATGAGCTTTGCCGCGTGAAGCCGGAAGACTTACAGGAACTGAGACTTGTGTCAGGGTTCGGGGAAAAGAAGACGAGAGTTTTTGGTCAACCGGTGCTTGCAGCATTGCGCGGCTTCCGCGAGGGGCAGCGCGCCAGCAACGAAGGAAAGCAAAAAGTATCCTCCCCCGCGAAAGAAACCCTGCGCCTCCTCGAAGAAGGCCGCACCTTCGAGGAGATCGCCCAAATCCGCGCACGCACCTTGCGCGCCGTCGTCTCCCTGGTCGCCGATCTGATCGAAAGAGGCGACGCCAAATTTCAGCCCAACTGGCTCGCCCCCGAACGCTACAACCAAATCGCCACCGCTTGCCGCCAACTAGGAATGGACCGCCTCAAGCCCCTCAAGGAAGCCCTCCCACCTCAAATCCCCTACGAAGAAATCCGCCTAGTCATAGCCCGCCTCCGCACCGAAACCGCCTCGAAATAGGAGCGCACGACTTCAGTCGTGCAAAGCCCGTGTAGTGGCGGGTCTTCAGTGTACGGTGCCACGCCGCAGCACCCCCAAGTCTGAGACCGTCCTCACAAACAGTGAGAAAGTGGAAAAGACAATCATCGAAGCTACGCTTCATCAGCGGCAAACGAGTGTAATAGGTGTCTACAAACCGCTCCACTTCAGCCCGAATGAAGGTTTCCTCTGACACAAAACTCCTAACCACCGACTTTACGTATGGAGACTCGCGAGCGTCCATGGCCATTCTAAGGGCAAAGTAGGGCGTGCATCATGTAGGAACTATTCACTGAATCCCGTGGGCTGGTGGGCCAGCTCTTATTCATTCGGACGATCCGGGCGGCCTTCCCTACGGTTTTGGTTCTTGCGCGCTTTTTGCACCCCCGTGATTTGTACCGGGGCATATCGGTAACCTATATCTGGACTGGGGTAGGATATTATTTGTCTCGCACCCGCTCTCACCGTTCGACCCCTCCACACGACCGTTCAACACGAAATTTCTACCGTTCGCTGCTTATTACTTAACCAATTCTTACTGGCATGCTATTCTCTCCCGTGTTGGCCAGTTCACACTTCCGGATTCCCTCCCGCCCATCGCCCGCCCTACTCGGCTGTTCGTCTAACTCCCATGGAATTATATCGTTTGCCGGCCCCCACCCTCTAACCCCTTTGGAATCATATCGTTTCAAAAACATAGGGGGATGGGGGTCCCCTCCAACTGGCAAAGCTAGGAACGCCCAAAATCCCGTCGTCGATCTACCTTTCTTCTCAATCACTTACAAAATGCTCCTCGAGCAACCCCTTTCTTTCGAACTCTTTCCATTTTCATGGGGGGGGTGTACCCCCCCCTCAGATTCTCAATTGCCTATTCCGCGTCCGCTATTCCCTATTCCCTTTCATTTCATATTCTTGCGCACTCATTTGCACTCTCCAAAATCACAACTCTTTTGTTCTCAGACGGTTCCACACTCTTTACGCAAAACACCCGGGGTGGGGTGGAGGGGCAACATGTTGACTAGCCATCCTTCCGCCAATTTCCCTCGGTGTCTCCGCGCCAAACCCTCCTTCGCGGGTCACGGAACACGTATCGCGAAGCAAACCTCACCAGTCACGAGTCACCATCCACTAGTCACTCCGCCGCAAAATGCGCTACCCTCTGCCGAACAAATCCGCCGTCTGGATTCAATCGAGGCTAGCGAACATCTCCGCCGACGCCAACAAACCCAACGCCACGCGCGCGGCCGTGCGCAAGGCCGCGTTGCTTCCATTTGTCTTCGTGATGTACGCGTATGCGACCGGCGGACCGTTCGGCCTCGAAGACCAGGTTACCACCAGCGGGCCGGGGCTCACGCTGCTCTATCACCTCTTCATCCCATTCTTCTGGTGCATTCCGGTGTCGCTGGTGGCCGCGGAACTCACCACTGCGATTCCCGTCGAGGGCGGCTCCTACCGCTGGGTGCGCGCGGCCTTCGGCGATTTCTGGGGATTTCAGGCCGGCTGGTGGAACTGGAGCGCTTCGTTTCTTTTGGGCGGGACGTACGGCGTTCTCACCGCGGACTATCTTACGTTTTTCTTCCCCGGGCTCGTCGGGTGGAAGCATTACGCGATTGCCGTCGCCGTGATTGCGCTGATCGGCTATGTCAACGTGCGCGGCATCCAGATGGTCGGCAGGGTCGCAACGATTCTGGAAATTTCCATCCTCCTGCCGATCGTGGCGCTGTGCGCGATCGCCGCAACAAAGTGGCACCACAATCCGTTTTCGCCGCTGGTGCCGCCGCACGTTCCGCCGTTTCAAGTCTTCGGCGTGGGGCTGGCGCTGGGTTTGTGGCTCTATTCCGGCTACGAGCAAGTATCCAGCGTTGCGGAAGAAGTGGAAAACCCACAGCGCAGTTATCCGATCGCGCTGGCAATCGTCGTGCCGCTGTCTATCGCCACTTATTTTTTGCCAACGATGTTCTCGCTCGCCGCGCTCGGCGATTGGCAAAAGTGGCACACCGGATATTTTTCCGATGCCGCGCAACTGATCGGGGGACCCTGGCTGGGTTTTGCGATGACCATCGCGGCGATGATCACCAATCTTTCGCTGCTGAACGCCACGGTGCTGACCAGCACACGCATGCCATCCACGATGGCCGAGGACGGCTATCTTCCCGCGGCGTTTTCGGCGCGCCATCCGCGCTATGGCACGCCGTGGATCGCCATCATCGTGTCTTCGATTATCTACGCGCTGCTGGCGCAGAAAACGATGGTGCAGCTTCTTACCGTCTACGTCTGGTTGCGCATCGGCGTGACGATTCTGACCGTGCTTTCGTCATGGCAGTTGCGCAAGATGCAGCCGGATTTGCCGCGGCCCTTCCGAATTCCCTGGGGCCGCACCGGGCTGCTCTACGTCATCGTTGCGCCGCTACTGATGAGCGTGGTCGCGCTGGTGGCCAGCGACCCGTTCGCGCGGCGCTGGGGACCTGTAACGGTCCTGCTCGGTCCGGTAATGTATTTTGTTCTTCGCGCGATGCGGAAGGAAATAGCTCAAGTTTAGGGGCGACGAAGAAAACTGAACGCGGGGACGCAGAGGACGCAGAGAAAAACAAAAACACTCAGTGGGTTTCACTAAAAACTTACAACTTAGAACTAATTACCGCTCTACGTCAGCCAATCGAGAATCTTGTACCACGCGCCCGCCAAAGGAAGCGCCCAGGCGTTGCCGCTGCGCAGGCCAATAGGCGCGCCGCGAAACGGGATTCCGTCGAAGGGAATGTCGTTGGGATCGCCGCAGATCAGACCAGCGAGCTTCGCGCCGAACCAGGTAGCTGCGGCGACGCCGTGGCCCGCGAAACCCGCGGCGAAATACATGCCGTCGATTTTCCCCGCGTGCGGCATCACGTCGAGCGTGAAGTCGAGCGTGCCGCCCCACACGAATTCGACCTTGGTATCGCGCAGTTGCGGGTACACATCGATCATGCCGCGGCGGAGAATTTCCGCGCTCTGGCGCACGGTATTTTCGGTTTCCGGAAAGAAGGCGGCGCGGCCGCCGAAGAGCATGCGATTGTCCGGCGTGAGGCGGTAGTAGTAGAGAAAATGTTTCGAGTCGTAGATCATGCGGTTGCGCGGGCTGAGTTCGCGCGCCAGACCGCTGGGCAGGACTTCCGTGGCGATGATGTACGAGCCGATAGGAATGATTTTTTTTCGCAGCGCGGGAGTAGCCTCGGTCGTGTACGCGCCACTCGCGAGTATTACTTCGCGCGCGGTGATGGCGCCTCTTGACGTTTGCACGCGGAATTTGCACGCCCCGCTGTTTGCTTCCGACTCGACGGATGTAACGCGCGTGCGATCGTAAAGACACGCGCCCGCGCGCTGCGCCGCAAGCGCGAGCCCGGCAACGTACCGCGCGGGATTCAGCCCCGCGCTGGTTTCGTCCACCATGCCGCCGAAATAAACGTCCGAGCCGATTTCGCCGCGCAGCTCGCTTTTCGGAATGATGCGCAATTCGTGGTTGAATTCGCGCTTGATCAGCGCGGCGGATTCTTCGTAACCATCGAAGTGCGCTTGCTTGCACGCCACTTCCAGGTGGCCGCAGCGCGAAAAGTTGCAGTCGATCTTTTCTTCGCGCACGATCTGCTCGACGCAATCGATGGAGTCGAGCGAAGCGGCGTACATCTTGCGCACCACTTCTCTGCCGTAGCGCTTGATCAGCGCTGGCACCGGCAGCTTCATGCCGGTGAGGACCATGCCGCCGTTGCGCGAACTAGCGCCCCAGCCAAATGTTTCCGCTTCGAGCACGGCGACACTTATGCCGCGCTTCGCGAGCGTTCGCGCGGCGGAAAGACCGCAAAAACCGGCGCCGACAACAACAACGTCAATGCTGCCTGGTAAGTCGCGCGTTGATTGCGCAGGCGGCGCGGTCACGGTGTCGAGCCAGTAGTTTTTTTCCTTGGTTGTCATGGTGTGAGATATGGAACGCGGGAAATCCTAGCATTCATCCGCTTTCGCGGAAATGCGTCGGTCGCAGCGAAGAGCGTGTTGTGGGAGCCACTAGGCGCGCCGAAGGACGATCAAGCTGATTTCGGGAGGGACGCCGAGGCGAACGGGAGCGCCGACGGTACCGAGACCGCGGTTCACGTAAATGTGCGCCAGGGGAGCCGATGGCGGCGAAAGAAGCGATGCGGTGAATGTACGAGAAGCGGAAGAGCCGGTAGAGGCGCGCTCCGTAGGGGCGGGCGCGAAGAGCGGGCGCTGGTAGAGGCCGGCGATGTAGTCGGTCATGAATCGCGCGGGGCTCAGGCGATGGTCGAGGATTTCGACCTGTATCTGCCCGCCATGGGTGTGACCGGCGAGGGAAAGCTCGATGCCAAGCTCGGCGGCGCGATTGAACGTATTGGGATTGTGCGAGAGGAGAATGTTGGGCATGTCGCGGCGGACGAGCGGCTCCACGAGGGCGAGGGTCTGCTGCCGCTGGCCGCGGGAAGTGCGCTCGCGCTGGTAATCGACGCCGATGAGATTGAAAGAGGCGCCCTTAAAAGTAATCTGTGCGTTTTCGTGGCGCAGCAATTTCATGCCGGCCTGCGTGTAGAGATAGGCCGCTTCGTCTTCCGCGCGCGCGTAGATTTCGTGGTTGCCGTTGCAACCCCAGATGCCGAGCGGAGCGTGCAGATGGCGAATCTCGTCGACGCAATCGGTGATGGAATCGCCCGTTCCGGTGATGAGATCGCCGGTGACGACGGCGAGATCGGCACCGAGATCATTGGCCATATCCACGGCGCGGCGTACTTCTGTGCGGGACATGTAGCCGCTGAGGTGAATGTCGCTGATTTGCACGATCTGCATGCCGTCGAGAGCGGACGGCAAATTGGGTAAGGGAATCTCGACCCGGCGGACCTGGTAGTTGAGGCGCTCCGCGGCAAAACCATACAAGGCGCCGAGGAAAGGAGCGGCGCCGGCAGCCGCCGTGGCGGCGCGGAAAAAGTAGCGGCGGCCCGGGTCAGCAACCATCTCGGCAGAGGCGGGCGTCGAGTGGGCATCCATTGGCTGGGGGACGGCTTTTTTCGCCGTTGCGGCGTGTAGCCATCGCCAGAGGCGTTCCAGTCCGTGAACCGTTTTGACCGCTAGAAATGCAAACAAGGCGCTGAAAAACCAGAGGCCGGTGAGAACGGTCATCATGGAACTTTGGCGAGCGAAGCCTCCGTGGCCGAAAACCAAGCCTTGAGACATGGTGACGACTACCAGCAGAAGAAGAACGATGTAGGCCAGCCGGGCGCCCACTCGGAGCGTTACCCGACCCCAATGTGACGTGAGACGCCAGAGAGCTCGGTACCAGAAACGCTGCGAGACAAAAAGCAGCGTCAGGATGCTCAAACCGATGACAATGCGCAGCAGCAGAAAGCCCCAATTCACGGTGATGGTGCCCCCAAGTACAAACTATAAGCTTACCATGCGGGGGGCGGGAATTTTGCATGACGGGGGCGAGTTTACTGCGTAAGATGAACCCCCGCGGAAAGCCACGTGTAGCCGTCCAAATCAACGCTGTTCGTGGGGAAACGCCTGGCAGTGTGGTGCGTCTGAAGGAAAGAACGTCCGGCTTGCGGGCGTAACGGAGGAAAGAAAAAATGAAGATGCTAAGGTGGGTGGCGGGATTGGCTTTGGCCACGGGGTTGGCGGTGCTGCCGTTGCTGGCGCAGGAGACGGCGAAGAAAGAACCGCCGAAACCGGCGCCGAGCCCTTCGCAGGCGGTGCTGGAGAAGTGGAACGAAATCGGCAGGAAACTGGTGGCGATTGCAGAAGACTTGCCGGAAGACAAGTACGACTACAAGCCAAACCCGGATTCGCGAACGTTCGAGGCGCTGCTGTTGCACGTCTCGGCGTCCATGTACTACTTCACGGACCCAGCGCAGAGCAAGAAGCCGCGCTATGCGGATGATCCGAAGCCTGCGGACCTGAAAATCAGCAGCAAAGCGGACCTGGTGGCATATGTGAAGCAGTGCGTGAATGACGGCGCCGACGCGATCAAAGCCAAAGGCGACAAGGGAATGAACGAGGCCGTGAACACCGGCGGACCACGGCTCAACCGAGTGGGCGATTTGGCCTACGGGTTGATCGAGCATTCCGGGGAGCACTACGGCAACCTTGTGGTGTACTACCGTAACAATGGGCTGGTGCCGCCGGAGTCGAGACCGAAGAAGTAAGAGTGACTGGTGGCTGGTGATTCGTGATTCGTGACTGGTGAAAACCGGCGAACCACAGGTGTTCTGAGTGAGAATCGAGGCTCTTTCTTCTGGGCGCGGTGCGCGAGCATCGCGCCTGTTCTTTAAGTGAGGCGGAATTCAAGTCGTGGCCTGTGTGGAACGCGCCGTCGTGGGGGCGCAGCGGGCCGCCTCCCCGACAGGAGGCGGGGTAAACTCCAGGCGGCCCCTTGTATCTACAAACGCGACATTCGAATCGGCTAGGAAGTGGCGGCACCGGCGATGCCGTTTTCGAGGAGGGTGATGAGCTGGTCAGGATCAGTTGTGGGTGGCAGACAGGTGTTCCCGGAGCAGACGACGGCGAGGGCTTTATCGACAGGGAGATGGGGGAGAGTTTCCTTGAGGGCGCCGGCGAGATGGAGTTGCGGAGTTTCGGGCGTGACGCGGAAGATGGATTTGCCGAAGCGGAAGACGCGGTGGGCAGCGGCTTCGAGGGCTTGCGCGGCGGGGTCGTTCGAATGGCCGGTGATGACGACTTGGATCGGGTGGTGCGCGAAAAGCGTGGCGGCGAGGCCGTAGGTAGCTGCGAAGAGGCCGTACTGCGGGGCGATGCCGGCGAAGGCTTCGAGCGTTTTTTGCGCGAAGGCGTGGTAGCGGTCGTCGCCAGTGAAGGCGTGCATTCGAACAAGCGCGATGGCGGCGACGGAATTGGCGCTGGGCGTGGGGGAATCCTGGAAGGGCTTACGACGAACGTCGAGGCCGCCCATGGGCGCGGCGTCGGAAGGGCGATCGAAAAAGCCGCCGCCTTCGGCGTCACCGTAACGGGTGATGGCAAGGTCCAAGGTTTTTTGCGCGGCGGTGAAATAGCGGGGATCGAGAGTGGTTTCGTAGGCGTCAAGTAGCGCGAGAACGCTGAATACTTGATCGTCGAGCGAGCCTTCGAGAGCGGGGCCGCCGATGCGGTGGCCAAAGCCGCGGGATTCGCTCCAAACTTCTTTCAACATGCGGTCGAGTGTCTTCAGAGCAAATTTGCGACAGTCTTCCGCGATCCAAGCCGTGCCAATGACACGAGCGGCTTCAAGATAGGCCGAGACGAACATCGCATTCCAAGAGACATACATTGTCTTGTCGACAAAGGGAGTCGAGCGCGCAAGGCGCGCCTTCATCATCTTGGTTTCGGCGCTTAGTTTTATGGTGACAATATCGTCGGCATTGCGCCCGAGAGTCTGGGCAATTTCCTCAAAACCACGTGCGATCCACAGGACGTTCTTGGCGGGATTGTGGTGCATTTCACCGTGCGCTTCGATGTCGTAGTACAGTTCGACAATGCGCGATTCTTCCGGCGTCAACGTGCTCCTTGTTTCGTCGAGTGTCCAGGTAAAATAATCGCCGTCATCGTCGAGCGAATAGTCGGCATCCTGGCTGGCATAAAATCCGCCATTTTCCTGGTCTGACAAGACCATATTGACCCAGAGAACGATCCTCTCCGCAACTTCCGAGAATGCCGCCTCCCAATCATGCTTCGAACTTACCTGGGAAACGTGCAGATAGTTTTTCAACAATTCGGAATTGTCGTAGGACATTTTTTCGAAGTGCGGGACGAGCCAGCGCTCGTCGACGGAATAGCGATGGAAGCCGCCGGCGAGCTGGTCGTAGACGCCGCCGCGGGCCATTTTTTCGAGGGTGGTTTCGGCCATGGCGAGGAGATGCTTTTCTTTGGTTTGCTGATAGCGCTCGAGAACTAGATCGATGGCCGAGGAGTGCGGGAATTTCGGGGCGCGGCCGAAGCCGCCGTTCTTGATATCGAAAAGCTGCGTGACGGATTTGATCTGCGCGTCGACGACGCCGAGGTCGAAATCAGCGCGGGCGCCGGTGAAGACTTCCGCTTGCGAGACGGCGTCGGCGAGAGAGTTGGCGGCGCGCTCCAGCTCGGCGCGCCTGTTGCGGTAGGAATCGGCGACAGCGAGAAGCAAGCGGCGGAAACCGAGGCGGCCCATTTGATCTTCAGGCGGGAAATACGTGCCGCCGAAAAAGGGTTTGCCATCGGAGAGCAGAAAGCCGGTGAGCGGCCAGCCGCCCTGGCCGGAGATGGAGCTAATGGCGGATTGATAACGGGAGTCAACGTCGGGACGCTCATCGCGGTCGACTTTTACGGCGACGAAATGTTCGTTGATGATTTTGGCGATTTCAGGATTCTCGTAGCTTTCGCGGTCGATGACGTGGCACCAGTGGCACCAGACGGCGCCGATATCGAGGAGGATGGGCTTGTCTTCGGATTTGGCGCGAGCGAAAGCGGCGTCGCCCCATTCGTGCCAGTCGATGGGTTGGTGCGCGGCGGAGCGCAGATAGGGGCTGGCGGAGTCTTTCAGGCGGTTTTCAGGATGGTCGGTCAAAGTCGCTCACAGTTTGAGACGGCGAAGAACAGGTAGTTGAGATCCTTTCCGGCAAGGCCGGAACCAGCGGTCGCTTCGCTCAGGATGACAATCAAGAAAAGACGCCGGGCTAAAGCCCGGCCGCTACAAAAACAAGACCAAAGCGAAAAAGAAGCACGAGCTCCAGAAATCGCTCCGCAAGGTGCACCGCCCGCCAAAACAGGACAAAAGCGCACAGGCTAAAGCCTGTGCTACTGAATGGTGTCGCCGGGGCCGAGGTCGCGCGGGTCCAGAGGCTTGCGGCTCGAAAACCCTTCGTCCTGGCGATGGTAAAAACGGATGCGGTCCTCGCCGAGCTTCCAGCAGAGATAGACTTCCTGCTTATTGATGACGGCGGGAAAATCAAGGAGGCCAACGTCGAGGTCCTTGATGAGGCATCCGGTTTCGAGAATGCGGTTGAGCGCGGACTTGAGAATTTCGGCAAGTTGGTTGTGCTCCATGCGGACGGCGGCCAGTTTTTCGTAGGGGACGAGCATGCCGCCCATCATCATGATGCGCGCGGAGACCGCCGCGAGTTGGTTTTCCAGACCCGAGAGCTTTTTGCGGGAATCCATGGCCTCGACGAGAAAGGGTTCGAGTTCCTGGCGCGTGCGCTCCGCTTCGGTAAGCGTGAAGAGGCGCTGCGGCGGTTCCGCGGTTTCGTCCTGTTCCTGATCGTCGTCTTCGTCTGCCATCGTTTGTCCGTTCGGCGAGTGCTTTGTACCGGCAAAAGAGAACAGGCTAAAGCCTGTTCTACTGGATGCTAACGCAAACTCAGCATGCGGTCGAGAGCAACGCGGGCATGGTGGCGAGTGCGCTCGTCAACGGAAATACGGTTAACCACGTTGCCCGCACCCAGATTTTCGAGCGCCCAGAGGAGATGCTGCGGGGTGATGCGGAACAT
>JBGQDD010000049.1:0-11804 GCA_041495665.1 Candidatus Acidiferrum sp. | reverse complement strand
TCCGACAGCGCCGGCTTCGGCCATGTTGCCGCCGTTCTTGCTCATGAGATGGCGGAACTCACCGACGATGCGGTTGCGGTTGGTGGTGACGACCTGAATCAGTATGCCCACTCCGCCCGGGCCGTAGCCTTCAAAGGTAGCTTCTTCATACTGCTCGCCTTCGAGCTGGCCGGTGCCGCGAAGAATGGCGCGCTCGACGTTCTCGTTGGGCATGTTTTCGTTTTTGCCCGCTAAAATCGCGGTTCGCAGGCGCGGATTGGAGTTTGGATCGCCGCCGCCGATGCGCGCGGCAATGCTGATTTCGCGGATGATTCTCGTGAAAGCCTGGCCGCGCTTCGCGTCGGTGGCCGCCTTCTTGTGTTTAATCGTGGCCCATTTTGAATGCCCGGACATGACACATCCTCGCTTATTTCGCGTGACCGCGGCATGGCCGGGGTCATCGATGGAAGAATTTTTGCGCCGCAGAGCGGTTTCGGAGAATGCCGGCCGGTTTACGGCCGCACTCGAAGGTGGCCGTGCCGCCGCCGAACAGCACGCTGACCGATGTACGGTCGCCAAGAAAAACGACACCAGTGCGGAGACTTACGGTGAACCGCAAACCCCTGCGGAACCACGGTAGCTTAGCACAGCCGCCCATTGCGGGAAACGGGTTATACTCCCCTGCGGGGCATCTCGTTGAATTCGACAGACTTCCGCATGGCCGCCGCGCGTGGCGCCCGAAACCCAGGGGCCTGCCATGCCTGACCGCCGGTACCGCGTCCTCGCCGTCGCCTCCCATCCGGTACAATACCAGGCGCCGCTTTTCCGCCGCATGGCCAAGCACCCTTCGCTTGATCTCCAGGTGGCCTATTGCACTCTGCGCGGCGCGGAAGTCAGCCACGATCCGGAATTTGGCGCCAACATTCAATGGGACGTGCCCCTTCTCGACGGCTACTCCTGGACGCACGTCCCGAATCGCGGCTCCGGCGCGGAATCGTTCTTCGGCCTCTTCAATCCGGGGTTGTGGAAGCTTATCCGCGGCGGAAACTATGACGCGGTTGTTTCCTACGTTGGTTATATTCGTGCCAGCTTTTGGATCGCTCTGGCCGCTGCCAAACTTTCGCAGGCGGCCTTCCTCTTTGGCACGGATGCCACTTCTCTGACTCCTCGGGACGGCCGTGCCTGGAAGATCAAAGCGAAGAAGTATCTATGGCCTCGTCTGTTCCGCCTTGCCGATCAAGTGATCGTTCTTTCGGGGGGCGGTGCCGACCTGATGCGCTCACTCCGGATTCCACCAGGGCGCATCACCTTGACGCCTTTCGTCGTCGATAACGACTGGTGGATGCAACAAGCAAAGCAAGTCGATCGCGCAGCCGTCCGGGCATCGTGGGGCGTTTCGGCAAACGACCTGGTCGTTCTCTTCTCCGCCAAGCTTCAGCAGTGGAAGCGCCCTCTTGATCTCTTGCGCGCGTTTGCGAACGCCGGTCTCTCGAACGCGTACATCGTTTTCGCGGGCGAAGGCCCTTTACGTCCTCAGCTCGAAGCAGAGGCAGCCTCTCTTGGAATTGCTTCGCGCGTTCGTATCCTGGGATTTGTCAACCAGTCTCACCTTCCCGCCGTTTATACATCCGCCGACCTTCTGGTGTTGCCTTCCGAATTTGAGCCCTTTGGCTTGGTGGTGAACGAAGCCATGTGCTGCGGCTGTGCGGTCGCGGCAAGCGATCGCTCCGGCGCGGCGAGAGATCTCGTTGAGCCCGTCGATCCCCGGCTGGTATTTCCTTGCGGCGATATCGGCGCCCTCGCCAAAATCTTAAAAGAATCCGCAACCGATCGTCCGCGTCTGCAATCGATCGCGCGAGCTGGGTGGGCACACATCCAGACGTGGTCACCCGAGCGAAACATCGCTTGTACGGCCGAGGCTGTTCGCCTGGCGGTTTCCAGGACGGGACGGCGGGAAATTGAATATCCTTCTGATTCTGTTGCCCCAGCCGGACGGCAGGGACCTCACGAATGAACCTATCCGGATTGGAACCGCGCAAGCTGGGCGCGGCGGCTTCCGCTCATTTGGACTTGATTCGCGCCTTGGCCGCCTGGGCCGTCATGTGGGGCCACCTGCGAACCTTGTTCTTCGTTGACTTCCAACATTTGGTGCGGCCCGGTTGGATACTCAAAGCCATTTATCTCCTGACGGGATTTGGCCACCAGGCGGTAATGGTCTTTTTTGTTCTAAGTGGATTCCTCATCTCCTCGACGGTGATTAAAAGCCATCTCTCCGGAACCTGGTCTTGGCGAGACTACGCGATCAATCGTTCGACCCGGCTTTACGTCGTGTTGATCCCCGGGCTTCTTTTCGGCCTGTTGTGGGATGTCTTAGGCGGAGCTCTGTTTGCCGCCAAAGGAATCTATACGCATCCCGTCAGCGACCTTGGCCCCGCGATCGCCGCGGACAACCTTACCGCCGGCGATTTTTTCGGCAACCTGTTCTATTTGCAAACCATTTTCTGTTCTACGTTCGGATCGAACGGGCCCTTGTGGAGCCTGGCGAATGAATTCTGGTATTACGCACTCTTTCCGGTAGCGCTCGCCGCAGGGCTTGCCTGGGCCAGACGATCCCTGCGCGCCGCGATCCCGCTGACGGCTTTAGTCTTTTGCCTTGGTTTTTTCCTCGGGTTGGAGAAACTCATCGGCTTTTTGATCTGGATTTCCGGATGCGCGCTGGTGTTTGCGTACTCCAGAATGCGGCTGCGAGCGAAGGGCGGGGTGATTTTTTATATACTGGCGTCCTCCGTGATTCTAGGCGGTTGCCTCCTATCGGCGCGCACGTCGAATGGCGCCGTGCTAGGCAGCGACCTGGCCGTGGGAATGGCCTTCACGCTCTTCCTATTTGGCATTCTGCAGCTCGAATCCGGCGCGGACTCTCCTTCCTATTCGAATACCGCGCGTCTCTTTGCCGGATTTTCGTACAGTCTTTACGTCCTGCATTTTCCATTGCTTCTTTTTCTGAGGGCGTGGCTTGTTCCCGTGCAGAGGTGGCAGCCCAATGCCGCAAATTGCGCACTTGCGATTCTAATAGGTGTGCTGGTACTGAGTTTCGCGTGGTTTGTTTCTCGTTTCACTGAAAATAAAACGCACGTTGCACGGAACTGGGTCCGTCGCACACTCGGGCAAAGTAGTTAGGAATTTTCCAGGAGCGATGTCGTGGCACGGTTTCACCCAGCGCTCGGCAATTCGATCGTAATGCAGTTTGAACGGATACAGTCTGCGAGCCGTCCCAAAATACGCCGGTAATCTCCGCTAATGTATACTGGCGCTTTGGCAATGCTTACCACCGAGAATACTTCTTGCCGGTCATTCGAAGCGCCGCGTCGGGCCGGGAGAGCGAGATGCTTGTGTCACGCATCAAAAACCCCCTTCGCTTGAATATGGGATGCGGCCTGCAGGCCCCGCCCGGGTGGACCAGTGTAGACGGGTCCTGGAATGCCCGGCTTGCAAAGTACCCGAGGATTCGGCGCGTGCTGTCCTGGCTGCGGCTGCTGCCCCCGGACAAGCTGGATATCCCCTGGAGTTCGTCGATCGTCATCCACGACATTCGAAAGCCGCTGCCGTTCCCGGATAATTCCGTGTCCGCAGTCTACGCCTCCCATGTGCTGGAACATCTTTATCGTGAAGAAGGCCAGCGGCTGATGGCGGAGTCGTTCCGTGTACTCGAAACCGGGGGTGTGTTGCGAATCGTGGTGCCGGACCTGCGAACGATTGTCGAAGAATATCTCGGAACTGGTGCTTCCAAAGGCCAGAAATCCGGCTCGGAATCTCTCGGGCCTGCCGATCAAATGAACCAGCGGCTCCTCATGCGCTGGCCGACGCCTTCCTCTTCTCACCTGCTATACCGCATGTATAACTCTTGGCAGGATTTTCATTCCCATAAATGGATGTATGATGCGGATTCGCTTATTGCGCTCTTCAGAGGAACCGGATTTGTGCAGGTTGAACGGAGGGAATGCCATGACAGCCGGATTGCAGGCATCCCTGAAGTCGAAGACCAGAGCCGAATTCTGGACGGGGCGGGTGTTTGCGTAGAGGGTGTGAAGCCGGCATCTCCATGATCGACGATCGCATTCTCATTTCCGGGGCGGGTTCATGAATTTTGTCCATCGAGCATTGCCGGACGCTCGGCTCCGCAGGCCGCTTACCCTGCTCGGGTTCATGGGGCTGTTTATTCTCACCAGTTATAAGGCCGCCAGTTATGTCATTGCCGGCGATATGATCGGCCTCGCATACGCTACGTTGCTGTTCATCGGTACCGCCTTTGTCGTCGCCATGCTCAGCAACTGGCGGAATGGCCTCTATTTCTTCCTGACTTGGCTCTTGTTCGAAGATCTTGCAAGGAAATACCTCGGCAATAACATGGCGATCTATTTCGCCAAGGACGTTTTGGCTGCCGTCGTTTATCTCTCCTTTTTTCTAGCCTACCGCCGAAAAGAGGTCACCTCCTTCCGCCCTCCCTTCCTCGTACCGGTTCTTCTTTTTGTCTGGTTTGGTGTGATGCAGCTTTTCAATCCTGCGTCCACGCATTTGATTTACGGCGTTCTGGGCTTGAAGCTTTACTTCTACTACGTTCCCCTGCTCTTTGTGGGATACGCCTTGCTCAATTCCGAAGAACAGTTACGTCGTTTTTTCTTGGTCAACATAGCGCTCGTCATCATCATTGCTTCCCTCGGGATTGCGCAATCCGTCTTGGGACATACGTTTTTGAATCCTGAAAGGCCCGCTGAAGATATTCGCGAGCTGAGCACGAATTATCGTGTTTCACCGATCTCCGGTCTGCTGTCGTATCGTCCGACCTCCGTGTTCGTCAGCACCGGGCGCTTCGGCAATTTCTTGCTCGTTTCCCTGCTACTGATCGTTGGTTTCCTGGGCTATCTTCTCTTGCGCCATAAGAAATGGAGGAATCTAACCTTTTTCGCGTTGGCCATCGTTTCCGGTGCGATCGTTCTCGGCTCTGCGCGAGGCACTCTTCTATGGAGCGCCGGAAGCGTGCTGGTTTTCGCGGTGGCCTTCGTTTGGGGCGCTCCCTGGCGTCAGCGCGAAGTAATCCGCGTCTTGCGCACCGTGCAGCGCGCCGCTCTCGGCATTTCTTTAGGTCTGGGGCTGTTGTTTTTTGTTTTTCCAGAGACGCTTCTTTCTCGCGTCGCATTTTACAGGGAGACTCTTTTGCCCAGCAGCGGCGCCGGCGAACTCCAGAACCGCAGTTGGGACTATCCGCTGAACAATTTCCTCGGCGCATTCTATTACGACCGTTGGCCCTATGGCTACGGCATCGGCACGGCTTCGCTCGGCACTCAATACGTTGCCCGTATCTTTCAAGCAAAACCTCCGGTCACGGGCGTGGAGAGTGGCTTCGGCACACTGGTTATTGAGATGGGCATCGGCGGCCTCGTGCTCTGGTTCGTCATGACCATCGCAATCTTGTTTTCCGCATGGCGAGTCGTGAAGAAACTGAGAGGTTCGCCCTGGTTTCCCTTGGCGTTCGTCATCTTTTGGTACGCGGGACTTCTCTTGGTTCCTATGACGTTCGCAGGCATGCAGCCCTACCAGGATTTTGTCTTGAATGCTTATTTTTGGCTTCTCCTGGGCATCCTATTCCGCTTGCCCACTCTTGCTGTTTCTGCCCAGTACGCCGTCTCGCAGTTACCCCGAACGTACAGCCCCCGGACGCGCTGACTTGCGCCTCGCCGTCGTCTCACCCTTCCTTGACCGCCGGCATGGCACGGAGCGCGCGCTTGCCGAACTGCTGGAACGCCTCGCGCGCAAAGAGCGTTGCGAGATTCATCTCTATGCCCAGCGCGTTGAAGACCTTGCGCTTTCTCAACCAGGTGTTACACTCGCCCAGAACTCCGGGGCGATCATCTGGCACAATGTTTCTTCCATCCCGGGTCCTCATCTCCTGCAATTTCTCGCCTGGCTTTTCCTGAATTCCATCTGCCGCTCGTGGGATCGCTGGGTCCATGGAGTTCGGTTCGACCTTGTCGTTTCTCCTGGAATTAACTGTCTGGACGCCGATGTTGTCATCGTCCACGCGCTCTTCCATCGCCTTCAGGAACTTGCGGGCGAAGAAGATCTCATTTCGGCAAGGCCCAGTCTGCTTCGGCGGCTCCATCGGCGCGCCTACTACGCTCTTCTGGCTGGATTGGAACGCCACATTTACGCGGACCCGAAAGTTTCTCTTGCCGCCGTCTCGCAGCGAACCGCCACGCTCCTTAATCAATATTTTCGACGGCAAGATGTCCGCGTCATACCCAACGGCGTTGACGCGGCGCAGTTTTCACCTTCTGCGCGGTTCGCGCTGCGTGCTGAAGCACGACAGCGCCGAGCGATAAAGGAAACTGATTTCGTGCTGCTTTTGATCGGTAACGATTGGCGCGTCAAAGGACTTGAAACCGTTCTTCGCGCCATGAGCACTCTCCGGGAATTGCCGATTCTCGCGATCGCAGCCGGGGACGATTCTCCGGACTCGTTCCGTGAAACGGCAAAATCGCTTGGCATTTCGGAGCGCTGCCGTTTTGAACCGTCTCGCGAAAATGTTCTCGATTTCTATGCGGCCGCTGATCTCTACGTCAGCCCGAGCCGTGAAGATTCATTCGGCTTGCCCGTGGCGGAAGCCATGGCTTGCGGCCTGCCGGTAATTACTTCCCTGCATGCCGGCGTGGCCGAGCTGATTCGCGACGGAAAGGACGGGTTCATTCTTCGCCAATTTGATGATTTTCATGGTCTCGCGCGAATGCTCCAGCAGCTCCAAGCGGACGAAGTCCTGCGGAGAAATGCCGGCGATGCTGCGGCGAAGGCCGCTCTGCAGTGGACTTGGGACCGGAATGCCGCTGACGTCTGGGAGCTGTTGAAGGACGCTGCCAACAAGAAATCACCGCCTCCTGCACAGAGACTGTAGGGCACAGCCGCAGATCAGCGGCCCGGGCGGTGCGCTTCGACTGCTTTGCGTGTCGCTTCCAGCGTAAACGTGAGTGACTCCTTCGGGATGCCGGTCACAAACGGTTTGATCATCCAGCCCAGCCCCGTGGGAATGTCCCGCGTCAGCGAAGCCACCTCGCTTTGCACGTAAACGCCGCCGTCCCGTTCTTCCATGCGCCACCACGTTTCCATCCGCCACATGAATCCGTCATCGTCGCCAGGTGTTTTTTCGCGTTCCTCGCTCTTCCCGGCGTTTTCGACTTCCGCAATGCGCACCGCCGAGCTGCGGCTATGAGCTTTTCCCGGCGCATCGCGGAAGTACTGCACTTCATGCTCGGTGTTCAGCACCACGGTGATCACTTTGTGCCGCCGAAACCGAAGAAAGACCCGGAAATGATCGCCCTCACGTGATTCAATCTTCGATCGTTCGACGTCCGGTGCGTAGTACAACGAATGCCGGTCATAATCCTCAAGCACGCCCAGCACGTCTTCCAGTTTCGCTCCGGGAATGAATACCACGCCGGTCCAGTGATGAATCATTCCGCCCGGACAGGGGAGGGACTTGGCGTTGTCGAGAATTTCCAGCTTCTGCATCTTTACTTCCCCGCGTTTCAGCGCCGCGTAGGCTTCGGCGCGTTGTTCCTCGGGGAGTCCATCAACCCACAGCAGGTCCGTGCCGCGCTTCAGCTCGCCGTCATTTCGCGCTTCCGCGAGTTTTACGTAGCGTTCAAACGCTCCCTGGGTCTCCGTTTTCAATTTTGGAAGCGCCGGTTCACCGGCCCGCGCGACGGGCGCAGACATCTGGTGCAGCGCCAGCGCGACCAGCAGAAAAGCGATGACCCTTGCGGCGGTGCTGTTCATGGCCTTCACCTGTCGCGCGAACCCTTCAGATTGCACCAACGCGGCAACTCCTAACCCGTTCAATTGAGAGCATCTTATAGAAATATCGCCGCACGCGGCTGCTCTAGAATGCAAGGCGGATACCGAAGGATGCAAAAGAAAAGGAGGGCCTGGGTGCAGGCCTTCCTTCCATACGCGCTGGTCTGAAGTGTGGAGGGTAGCAGAAAATAAAACTGGCGGGTTGGGTAGCTCGCACACGGCCCCTTGCGGAGCCGCTGTCCCCGCGCGGCCCCCAACCCGTTCTTCAGAGACTACGCACCTCCGTGGAGGGCCTCAATGGGTCCGCAGAGCCACCCGACGGGGTACCTGGGTTGTAGTACAGGGTGCCTGTTTTTCAGGCGCAGAAGGTCGAACAAATTACTTTAAGTTATTTAGTTACAATAGGATACGCTTAGACGTGCTGGCTGATTCCGGCTCGCAATTCTCAATAGTACTACTCCTCATCCCCCTCAATGCTAGCTTTTTTCTCACCCGCCCCTGACAGGGGGAAATCTCCGTCCATCGCAACGTGCTCCTGTATCTGCGCAAGCCCTGCACTTCAGAAATCCACGCCGGTCGATCCCGTCGTGATGGTGACGATACAGGATTTTGCCTTCCACCTTACCGGACATTGTTTCGTCCTCGACATCTGAATACACCAATATCCGTAATTATTCACTTTGGCCAGTTCCCCCCAATTTGCTCGGAGGGCGGCGCGGGTGAGAGAGTCCAGGGAGCCCGCGCCGCATATGGGACGTGTTTCGCTTGTCCAGACCACCACGAGCCGTCAATTATTCCCGGGTGGGCTGCTTACCAACCCTTTGTCCTATTAGTCACATCCAAAAGCTCATTTGGAATAAAATGGCCGTGCAGGCGGTTCGTGTCCATGAGTGGTTTTGACCAGGGGAACGGCTTGGCCGTGTTGGATGCGCAGGATCGGGCGCGCTTCGAGCAGCTCGTTCTGCCGCATCTCGATGCCGCCTTCAATCTGGCGCGGTGGCTGCTAAGAAGCCGCGCCGATTCAGAAGACGTTGCCCAAGAGGCCATGCTCCGCGCCTTCCGTTTTTTCCGCGGATTCCACGGCGGCGATGCGCGCGCCTGGCTTTTGCAGATTGTGCGCAATACTTGTTATACCTGGTTGGAGAAGAATCGCCCTGTGGAACTCATGACGGAATTTGACGAGGAATTGCATCCTCAGTCCAGCACCTCTCCCGAAGCTCTGGCCATTGCCGGAGACAATCGAGAGCGTTTGACCCGTGCACTCGATACGCTCCCACCACGTTTCCGCGAGGTTCTCGTCCTGCGCGAACTCGAAGGCTGTTCTTATAAGGAAATTGCGTCCATCACTGCCATCCCCATCGGCACCGTCATGTCCGCGCTGGCCCGCGCCCGCCAGCGGCTCCAGCGCGCGCTCACGCAAGCCGCTCCGCAGGAGGCCTCCCGTGAGCTGTGATTACACCCGTGCGGCCATTCACGGATATCTTGATGGCGAGTTGGATGCCACCCGTGCCGCGGAATTCGAGCGCCACCTCGAAGGCTGCCGCGAATGCGCTACGTCTCTTGGCGCTGAGGAATCGCTGCGCTCGTCTCTTCAGCGCAGCGGTCTTTACGAACACGCTCCCGTGGCCCTCCGCAAGAAGATTCGCGCTGGTCTCGATGCTGCGACCGCTTCCTCCGGTTTCCTGCGCATTCCCGCTTGGCGCTGGCTCGCGGTTGCTGCCGCCATTCTGATTGTGGCTTCTGTTTCCTGGTTTTCTTGGCCGCGTGTGCAGAATAGCGCCGCTTCTTCTCCTTTTACTGCCGCGGAGATCATTGACGCGCATGTTCGCTCGCTTCAACCCGGCCACCTTACCGATGTGGCTTCCACCGACCAGCACACCGTCAAGCCTTGGTTCGACGGCAAGCTCGCCTTTGTTCCCCCGGTGAAGGATTTTGCGGATGAAGGTTTTCCGCTGGTTGGTGGGCGTCTTGATGTTCTCGGCGGACAAAATGTCGCCGCTCTGGTCTATTCACGCCGCAAGCACATCATTAACGTTTTTGTTCTGCCCACCAAGGAACCGGACACTCGGATTCATCCGCCCGGTCTCCGGCAAGGCTATCAATGGCGCCACTGGCGCCGCCAGGGAATGGAATATTGCGCCATCTCGGACGTCGCTGATTCCGATCTGTACGAGCTTGCCCAGCTCCTCTACCAATAAGAAGTTTGTTTTACTGCGGGAATAGTTCTGCGCGGCCATCGCCCGAGATTTTTACGCGGGCGCAACAACGAATTTGCACCAGTCACCAGTCATCAATTACCAGTCACTTCTTTGGACTGCGCTTCACATAGGCTTTCGGAATTTGCTTTGCATAGATCAAACGCACCGTCAGTTCTTTCGTCGTCCCGGACCTCAGGGAGATGTTCTTCTGCCACTCAGAAAAAACACCTTTTCCCGAAGCCCGAAGATCATAGTTATCCGCCTTCAGTTTCGAAATCGAGAAACGACCGTGCGCGTTCGTGTGCACGGCGTGCGGCGCGCTGCCGCTCGACAATTGGTAAGACACGCTCGCATTTGCCACCGGCTTGTCATCCGGGCCCAGCACTACCCCGCTCAGCGTCGAGGATGCCCGGCCTTGCGGCGCGGCGGACACGCCGCGAACCGCCACGAGCGTAAGCAGAAAAATCGTTATGAATACGAGTGCGCGTCTCATTTTTTCAACCTCGTCAGTGTCTCCGCAGAGAACACCCTGGGAGGAATGCGCCTCAGCTCGAACCCGAGGCCCTTCCGTCCCTTTCAACTTTGAGTGTAGAACGTGTCTGGCAGAGTGAGCTGCGGAAGGCGGGAAATGTGTTGCACCACCAACCTGCCACATCGGACAGGTCCGTGATCTCGAAGCTTTTCGTTGTGCTATTGGTTATACTTGGCGCCTAAGAGTTCATCTGCGGGGGATTCTCATGAAAAAGAAAAAACCAATCTCCTCTCCCCAAAAGCCGGCTCCCGCGAAGCCCGCCAAGGACATTGCCGGCGTCTTTGCAGCGCTCAAGGAGATTCTGGAGCCTTACGAAAAGCACCTGCACGTCCTGCCTTACAAGCCGGAATTCTATTGCCTTGTGACCCGTCTGTCCGTTCACAAAGGGAAGCCGGTGTGGTTTGCCGCGATTCGCATGGGCAAGAACTACGTGAGCTATCACTTCATCCCAGTTTACATGAATCCCGCGATGCAAAAGCGCATCCCGCCCGAACTGAAGAAACACATGCAGGGCAAAGCCTGCTTTAACTTCAGCGAGATCGATCTCGCACTCTTCAGCCAGCTTGCCGCCCTCACCGCCGCTGGCTTCGAAGGGTATCGCGCCTTGAAATATGTGTGATTCTCCCGCGTTGAGAAATTTCCTTACAAAGTCATGTCTATCTGCAGTTCCTGAATCATTTTCTGCAGCACGGCATTTGCTAGCTTCTGCTCGGCCTCGGTGTCCTGCTTCTTTTTTCGGAACCCGTCGAGCTGCGTCTCTTCTTCGTCGAGTTGCCTGGTGTAGCGTTGCAGCAAAGTCTTCTCTTCCGCGCTGCCTTTCAGTGCTTTCATGTTCTCCCGCAGCCGTCCCTGGTCAGTGAAGATCTGGTCAATCGCTTTTTGTTGCTCCTTTATCGTTCCATCCAAATCCGCCACAACCTTCTTCTGCGCGGTGATTGTCCGTAACGCCTTCTCGACGTCCGCATTGATCGATTTCTGCCGCAGCAGCATCTCGATCTCATCATTCGTCACCGCGTTCAACTCATATTGCGAATAAAGCGGCTTTGCCTCGTTCACCACCAGCCTTTCCGTTTTCTTCGGTTCCACATTCAACCGGAAGCGGTACAGCCCTGCCGCTTTCTCCTCGGGTTTTGCGCCTTCCTCGCGAAGCTTCCATTCCGGCCGGGCCGGATGCTCGATGACAAGCGTTCGTGGGGTCGTATCCTCATTTCGAACGATGTACGTTTTCTTCTCGCGCTCCTCGCTCGTGGTGG
>JBGQDD010000048.1:0-11988 GCA_041495665.1 Candidatus Acidiferrum sp. | reverse complement strand
CCCAGCCAATGAAATGACCTCTGCTCGCCATTGGCTCCGCGCCAGATTCACCACGGCTGAAAATTCCTTCTTCCCCGTTGGCCATTCGCCCCGTTTTGGCAACCTGTCCTTTCGCCGGGTATCTCGCACGGCACACTTTCCAGCCTTCCCTGTTGCCCCCGTTACAATGGAGGCATGCGGTACAAACTTATTCTTCTCGGTGTGTTCGTCCTCTTCCGGACGAGCGGGTGCGACAAGCATCCGCTCACGGATTATCGCCCGCTCGACCAGGCGGGGATGTGGTCCAGCAACGTCGAGCAACTCAAATCGTTGAACACCTCGGATATGGAAATCGCGCAACTCGTAAAGTTGAAGCAAGCCGGGATCACCGACGATGCTTGCGTAACTCTGATCACCGGCGCGCACCAACGCCGGCGGTTGTTTACGAGCGCCGATTCCGCCATCAACCTCGCGCGCGCGGGTTACACCGAGACGGCGATTCTGGAGATTGCGAACACAGATCAGCTGGATACGATCAGCGGCGATGCCGTCATGCTGAGGCTGATCGGGCTTTCCGATTCCGCCGTCGATTTGATCTTGCACCGGAGATTGAAGCGTCAGCCCACCATGAGCAGCGCGGAAATCGGCCGCCTGAAAAATACCGGCCTTACCGAAAAACAAATTCTCGAGCGCATCAATGAGGGCATGACCGACGCGCAGGCCGACAAGGAAGCGTCACTCCGCGAGGCCACGCGCAATCACGCCAACACGGGTTTCGTCCGGACGCGCGGCCGCCGCTCGCGTTAACGGACACACGTGCAGCGCTTGAATGCCCGGGCGCCGCTCGCGCTGGTCTAAACTTTCCATCTCTCCCGCAAAGTGGCCAGCCGCCGCGGACCGCCATCGTCAGGAAACGTTCACGCGCTGCTTTTGCTTCTCACTTTTCCCCGCTACAATCAAATCGTTTTGAACCCGCGAAGGTATTCACGCTTCCTGTCCGCGCCGCTCCTCGCGGCCTCCGCTTTATTTGCGGCGTCGTGCGTTGCGCCGCTTGGCCCCGGCTACACCATCGAGAGCCAGCACATCCGCGTGCAGTTTGTTCCGGCTCCGGAGCCGCGCATTCGAATTGAAGCGGAATACGTGCTGAAGAATACCGGCAACCAGCCGCTCAGCGAACTGGAGTTGCGGTTACCGGGGCGGCAGCGTTTTCATTCTGAGGAACCTCGCGCCACCTGGGATGCAACTGCAATCACGACAGGAATCTCGGCCGGGAATCCGCGAAACGCCTTGATTGCTCTTCCCCAGCCGTGGACCATGTCGGCGCGCCACACTTTGCATCTCTCCGTGGAGTATTCGCCGGCGACCGCGGGTGAAGGGGCTTTGAGTTTTTCCGACGATGCATTTTTTCTGCCCGCAGAGGGATGGAGTCCCGAGTTGCTTCCGGCGCGGGGCCTCTTCGCCACGGGTGGCGTACCGCCGAAAAAATGGGAAATGAACGTGCGCGTTCCGGAAGGATTTCTGGTACACACCAGCGGTCAAGCAGTGAAAAGGTCGCGCAGAAACGGAGAGATGGTCGTCCTCGTTTCGCAAGGTTCGAATGACCATTATCCTTTCGTGATCGCCGGACGTTACATCTCCGCGCAAATTGGCAGCGGCAAAGAAAAGATTTTTCTGTGGACGCGCAAAACGCAGGATGCCGCGAGCTTGCGCGGAGCAAGCGATGCGCTCGTTCGAACGATGGAAGCGTACGATTCCGCGTTCGGGGCGCGCAGCAAAGATTCCTCGACAACGTGGATTATGGAATGCCCAGTCTCGGCTGGATGTTTTACAAGTCTAAATGCATTGACCGAGAAGCTCGTGGGCGACGAAAAGGAGTCCGTTTCTGGCGAAACGGTTTCTGTGGACACCGTGATGGTGGATTTCAGCGGAGGCATACCGAAACTCGTGGTCGCCGCGGCTCCGTCACTTGCCGCGAGCTGGCTCGGTTACGCGCAAAACCCCGGCTTCTATGAACAGGAGCCTCCGCTCTCGGCTCTTCCAGCGTTTGCGGCGTCGATTGGGCGCGAAGCGGCGGAGGGCACGGGCGCGCGCGCGCGCGCGGAATCGATTCGCCGCGCGCTGCAATTGATCCCGGAGAAAGCCGCAGCCCGCCGGCCGGAAGATGCAACCGTAGGGCGCGCAAAGAGTTTGCTATTTTTTTATGCATTGCAGGATCGGTACGGACGGGAAGCCTTTCGAAGGGCGATCAGCCACATGTTGTATGCTCGCAGGGAGCACGGGTTCGAACTCCGCGACCTGATTGCCGCTTTCGATCAGGAAACGCACGAGAGTGCCGCCGAGTTCGTACGAATCTGGATGAAGCGCCCGGGAGTGCCGGAAGAGTTTCGCGCGCGCTACAAAGAAACTGCCGCGGCGACGGCCCCATCTGAAAAGGAGACCGCACCATGAGAGACGTCATTCTGACCGACCGGGGGCCTAAACCCATCGGACCATATTCGCAGGCCATCCGGACGAATGGATTTCTGTACGTCTCGGGGCAAGTGGCGCTGGACCCGAAAACGGGCGAGATGACGGGGGCGGACATTCGGCAGCAGACGGAGCGGGTGCTGGAAAACGTGAAGGGAATTCTGGAGGCCGCGGGTTCGAATCTCCATCACGTGGTGAAGACGACGGTTTTTCTGAAGGACATGAACGAGTTTTCGGCCATGAACGAAGTGTACGGCAAGTACTTTACGCTGGCCCCGCCGGCGCGGTCGACCGTGCAAGTGTCGCGGCTGCCAAAGGATGCGCTGGTGGAGATCGAAGTGATTGCCTCAACCTGATGCTCACGTGGAGACATTCTGTGAATCCTAGTACCGGGTCGGGCTGGCGTCGCGACAAGAAGTGAGCGTTGCCTGACCTCCGCAGGGCCAAATCTTGCATCCAACTCTCCAAACAATCCCGGGACAGGTTGACACAACAGGAATCTTGCGGTATGGGCGGCTCCCAAGTAAGTTGCGGAGTGAAGAGGCATGGTGTGATTGCCAACGCACGCCGAACAGTTCACCGCGAGAAGGAACCCGGCTGTGGCGCTGTCCCGGAAAAACTGGTGGTGGGGTGTCCGATGACCACGATTCGAAAATGGACCGCTATTTCTCTCTTTCTGCTGAGTTGCTTCGCGGGTAGCGCCGCAGCGGCCGATGGCACTGGAGATGCGCTGCGTGTAAACGAGGAAAAAATTCAGTTCCATCTTCTCCCTCGTCCGCGCCTGCAGTTTGCAATCTTTAATCCTACAAACAAAACGGTTACGGGAATATTTGCGTTCGAACTGCTGGACGAAAAGGACTGGGTTCGTGGGTCCCTGACCGGCACGTTTTCGGAGCAATCGGGAGAGACGGTGGAGACGCTGGAGTGGTCGGCGGCCAAGTTGCCCAGCAACTCTCCCTCGACACTGGGATGGTACCGGCTGCTTTACATATTTTTTCCAAGCCCCGATTCCGGGCTCCCGGTAACGGGAGGAATTGTGCAGTTCGGGCGCGTGATGCGGGACGGATTCGAACTGCGGATGGCGGCGGCGGAGAAAGTAGAGCCGGGAACGCAGTATCCCGTGCGGTTGCGCGTCTTGAGCGCTCCGGAAGGAAAGCCGCTCGCCAGGCGGCTGGTCCTGGTGACCATGGAGATTGGTGACGACGATAAGAAACCAGTGAAGCGGCGGGCCACGACGGATGGAGCGGGTAACGCCATTGTGATGTTTGCATTGCCGAAGAAGCCCGAGGATAAGAAGGGAGAAATCACGGCGACCGTTGCGCGGGGGGCGTTCGAGGAACTGGCCTTGATAGAATTCGAGTTTCCATCGCCGCCACCTCCAAGAATCACCATGAGCACGGACAAACCCCTGTACCAGCCGGGCCAGACGGTACACATGCGCATGATGGCCTTCGGGCCGGATAAGCGGGTGCTGGCCGGAAAGATAATCGACCTGGCCATCGAGGACGAAGAGGGCCAGGAGCAATTTCATCAGAAGGTGGCGACTTCGCGATTCGGGATTGCTTCGGCGAACTGGGAAATCCCGAGCTTGCTGCAACTTGGGGAACAGATGCTGACGGCAAAGATGGAAACTGAAGACAAGGATGACAACGGCGAGGCGCGCGCGTTGAGCCAGATTCGCGTCAGCCGGTACGAACTTCCGACGTACACGGTACTGGTGGAATCAGACCGTCCCTATTATCTGCCTGGGCAGAACCCTGTCGTGGACGTGCATGCCGATTATTTGTTCGGGAAGCCGGTGCAGCGGGGAAAAGTGAAAGTGGTGAAGCAACAGGAACGGCGCTGGGATTATAAGAGCCAGAAGTGGGAGGCCGAGGAATCCGAGCCGGTGACGGGGGACCTCGGCAGCGACGGGCACTATCGAGCGAATGTCGATCTCTCTCAAGAGTTCAAGGATTTTCAGGAGACGAGTTACCAACGCTTTCGGGATGTTTCGCTGGCGGCCTATGTAACGGATGTGTCGACGGGGCGGACGGAGCAGAGGCGTTTCAAGGTGAGGATCACCAAGCAGCCGATCCACTTGTACATATTGGAGGCAAGCTCGGAGTCAGACGCGGGCAGAATCTTTTTTTATGTGACTAGTTCGTACGCGGATGGGTCGCCGGCGTCCGTGGATGGAGAAATCAGCGCGGCCACGCCCATCGAAGGAGACGAAAAGGGCAATCAATTCGATATCACGAAAAAGACGGCTGTCGGACATTTTCACACCAACCGCTATGGAATCGGGCGGGTGGAATTGGCACCTTTGCCGGAACCATTGATTCGAGTTACGCATGGCTACGGGCGGTTTTATAGGGATTACTACGATCCGGAGCAGGATTCCACGCGGCGAAACGCGCTGTTGGAACTGGAAGGGAAAGACCAGGAAGGCCGAACAGGCACCGAGAGCGAGGAGATCAGCGTCGATAGGAACGAGGAGTTCCTTTGCGTGCGGACAAATCACACGCTGTATCATCCGGACGAACCGATCGAAGCGGAGATCGTGACAAACGCGAAATCGGATGAAGCCATCGTCAGCGTGTGGAGCAGAGAAGGGCTGTTGCGATCTCTGGCCGTGAAATTGAGCGAAGGGCGCGGGAAGTTGAAAATATCGTTCGAACCGCGGTTCCACGGCGAACTTTTCGTCTCGGCGTACAGCATGACGGAGAAGAAGAACGAAGATGGAACGTTGAGTGGGCGGCGACAAGTCTTGTTTCCAACGAAGGAAGAATTGGACATCAAGGTGGGGATGAAGAAGGCGGTGTACAGACCGGGCGAAGCGGTGTCCAGCGATTTTGACGTTAACACCGCAGACGGAAAGGCGACGGAGAGCGCGCTGGGTGTGCTGGTCTACGACCGGGCGGTGGCGGAACGCGTGCGAACCGACGAAGAATTTGGACGCGGGTATGGATTTTCCGTTTACGACTATTTTGATGGGAACTATAGCCAGAGCGTCGGAGGAGTCAGCTACCGAGACCTGCTGAATCTGGATGCGAGTAAACCGTTTCCAGAAGATCTGGACCTGGGGGCGGAAGGGCTGGTGCACTCGGGATACGGGCGCTGGTGGGGAGAGGAAAACGGTTTTGATGTTTCAGGCTGGAGCGGAGCGGGAGCGAACGGCCACTTCAGGGAGGAGTTGAAGAGTGAACTGAAAGAAACCCGGAAGGCGCTAGTGACGTGGGCGGAGGAAAAAGGGGAGTACCCGCGGGATGAGATGGAAGTGCGCGTGGCGCTGAAGGCAGCAGGAATTAAGTTCGAGGATGTCTGCGATCCGTGGGGCGCGCCATTCCGGGCGGCGTTTGGCGTCCGGGGTCCGAAAAATATTCTGAACCTGATGAGCAACGGCATCGACAAGCGGGCTGGGACGGAAGATGACTTTATAGCGGACCGATTCGAATGGCCGTACTTCGGCAAGACGGGAAGGGCGATCCATGCGGCGGCTAAAGAGTACGCGGCGCGCACGGGGAAATACATCCGAGAGTATTCGACCTTGAGCGAGGAGGTGAAGAATCGCGGCTTTGATTTGGAGACGCTGCGAGATCCGTGGGGGAATCCGTACCGCTATGAATTCGACGTGGAACGCAATCAGTACGGGATTGTCGTGAACAGCGCGGGGCCCGACGGAATTTTCGACAGCAAAGCCCGCCGTTCATGGGACGACGTGCAGGAATCGATTTCGAGGGTGCAATACTTCACGCGGGAAAGCGAAGCGCTGGCCAAAGCGCTTGCGGAGCAGTACACGCTGACGGGCACGTTTCCGAAGAACGAAGAGGAACTGAAGCCGGTCTTAGCGAGGTCGAAACTCACGAAGGAGCAGTTGTTGGACGCGTGGGGTCATCCTTACTACTTCACGTTCGACAAACAAAGGCGGTACAGCGACCGCGTGGATGTGCGGACCTACACGGATACATCCGGAGAAGCGCACCGCGGGACGCAGATCACGCCGGTGACGCAAGATGTGGAGTATCTGAGGGTGTTGAGCCGCGGCGGAGGTACGGAAAAGGGTTTGGGCGGATCGTTTTCCGTGGCGGAATTCAACCGCGTGACGGCGGAGCGAAGCAGCAAGGACATTCGGGCAATGCCCACGCGGGAGCAGAAGCCGTTGGCTGGTGGAAGGGGAGCCATCAAGGGCGTTGTCACTGATCCGAGCGGTGCCGTGGTGACGAATGCAACAGTCACTGCGGAATCCGAAATCGGGATGGAGTACACGGAGCGCAGCGATCCCGAGGGAACGTACGAGTTCGCGAATCTGCCAGCGGGGATTTATGAACTGAGGTGCTGGGCGAGCGGATTCGTGACGAGCAGGGTGCTGCAGGTGCCGGTGCAAGCAAACGATACGACAAAAGTGAATTTCAGTTTGCGTGTCGGTGGCTCGATGGAAATGGTGACGGTGGAAGCGGCCACTGTTGATTTGCAGACAACGACGTCGGAGCTGACAGGTGTAAGGGCGCGTGCGAACACGGTGGAGATCTTGCCGGAAACGAGGAGTGGTTCGAAAACACCCGCCGAGAAGCCGCTGTTTACGCCGAAGTTGAGGAAATATTTTCCGGAGACGCTGGTGTGGCGGCCGGAAGTGATCACGGACCAGAATGGGCACGCGAAGATTCGGTTTCCGATGGGGGACAACATCACGGCGTGGAAGATGTCCGTGATCGCGTCGACCATCGGTGGACAGATCGGCGTGGCGGAAAAAGACTTGCGAAGCTTCCAACCTTTTTTTGTGGAGAGCGATCCGCCGAAGGTGCTGACCGAGGGAGATCAGATCAGCCAACCGGTGGTGCTGCGGAACTACCTGGAAAAGCCGCAAACGATTAATGCGGAATTGCATCCCGAGCCGTGGTTTTCGCTCTTGTCAAAGCCGCAGCAAAAGCTGACGGTGGAGGCGGGCGGCGACGCCAAAGCAGTGTTCACTTACCTGGCGATCCACAGCGCGAAAGAAGCGAAACAGCGGATAACGGCGAGGAACACCTCCACAGGCGACGCGGTGGAGCGCGAGCTGCGAGTGCATCCGAACGGACAGGAGATAACGTTGCGCACGGGCCAAGTACTCGGCGTGACGCAGAGCGGCTTCAAGGTTAGCGTGCCGGATGCCGCCATCAACGGCTCGATCGACGCGGAAGTGCGCATTTATCCGAACTTGATGGCGCACGTGGTGGATGCGATGGAGGGAATTGGGAAGCGGCCGGCGGGTTGCGCCGAACAAATAACATCGACGGCGTACGTGAGCCTGCTGGCGCTGGAATTGTTGAAAAAGGCGGGACAGGAGAATCCGGGGCGAGAGAACCCGCGCTCGGCAGTGGCGGCGAAGGCGCGAGCGGCGGTGCAGGAGGGTTATCGAAGGCTGGTCCAACTGCAGAACATCGATGGCGGGATGGGTTATTGGTATAAGTGGTCGGGGGATGCGGCGTTGACGGCGTATGTGCTGCGCTTCCTGAACGGCGCAAGGGAGTTCATTGCTGTGGATAAAAGCGTGGTGCGGCGGTTGCGCAACTATCTGCTGGCGCGTCAGTTGAAGCCGGGCAGATGGGGGAAGTACCGCTGGGATTTGCAGAAGGAAGAAGAGGACGCGAACACGACCGCGTACGTTGCGCGCACGCTGGCGGGGCTCGACATGACCGCGGCAGACAACACAGTGAGCCAGGAAGAACGAGAAAAGGAGCGGGAGACGGTGCGTGCGGCGTTGGATGCGGCGCTGCGCACTCTGGAGGAACGGATTGATACGTGGAGCGATCCATACCTGGCGGGGAACTATGCGTTGGCGGCGGTGGATGGCAAGCGGAGCGAGCATATCGCGAAGTCACGTTCGCTACTGATGGGTTTGGCACATCCCGAAGGCGACATGACGTACTGGAAGCTAGAAGCGAATACTTCCCCTTTCTACGGATGGGGAAGCGCGGGACGATTGGAGACGACGGCACTGGCGGTGGAAGCGCTGGCGAAAATGGACGCGGCGCGTGCGGACCACGGCGCGCAGGAAATGATTAACCGCGGGCTGGAGTACCTGCTTTCGCACAAGGATCGCTACGCGGTGTGGTATTCGACGCAAGCGACGCAAAACGTACTGGAAGCCATGATCGCAGCGATGCGTGCGCCGGGAGGGCCTGGAATGGCGATCACGGCGACGTTGAAGGTGAACGGGCGGGAGGTGAAAACGCTGCAATTGCCCGATCCACGGGAAGTAACGGGCCCAATCACGGTGGGGCTGACGAGCGCGCTTGAGAAAGGCGAGAACACGATTGAGGTGCTGGGCGCGGGAAAAGCAGGAGCGATGAACGCAGTGGTTTTTGCAACGTACTACTTGCCGTGGGGAGAGTCTTCCGCGACGACGCAGGAGAATCTGGCCAGCGGCGAGAGCCGTGCGTTGCGTTTGCAGGTGCAGTATGACCGGCACGATGCGAAAGAGGGGGAGACGGTGCGTTGCAAAGTGGGAGCGGAGAGAATTGGGTTCAAGGGCTACGGAATGATGCTGGCGGAAGTGGGGCTGCCGCCGGGAGCGGAGGTGGATCGCGCGTCGCTGGAAGAAGCGCAGGAGTCGGGGGCAGGAGTGAGTGGCTATGAAGTGCTGCCGGATCGAGTGGTGTTCTACGTTTGGCCGACGGCAGGAGGGAGCAGCTTCGACTTCGGCTTTCGGGTGCGCTCCGGGATGGAAGCGTGGAGCGCGCCCTCCTCGCTCTACGATTACTACAATCCAGAAGCGGCCGCGACGGTCATGCCTGTGAAGTTCTCAATTCACTGACCCAAGAGCCCTCCGAAGAAGCGCGTTGGGCGTGAGATTTGAAAAATAAGAGACCGCGTGTGTTGAAAAAGCGCTTATGGGCGGTCGGGGCTTTCGAAGACTTCGTCGAGCGCGAAATAGGTGACTACGGCGGTGATGGTGATGGCGAACCAGATAAACCGGCTCTTGGCGGCTTTGATCGGCGGTCCGCCGTAACCCTTGGTGCCAGCGCCGCGCGGCCCCTGCGGGTTGGCAGCGTTGGGGTCGAGGACGATGCGATAGGCGGCGCCTTCCGGAATTTCGCGCACGTCATCTTCCACGGCGATACTCAGTGACCCGCGAGTGCTCTTGACGATTAGTTCCTTGGGATTCAGGACCGTAACTTGTCCGATGGTGGGTTGATTGGTGTTCGGGCGAATCACGGCAGAAGCCACGTGCAAGGCAAAAGCGTTCGAACTGGCGGTTGAGAAAGTCGCGGAGCCGAAAGTCAGTGTTGCTGTCGGGCTGGCGTCATCCTGAGAAAAGGTGGCGCTGCTGGCACTGGAGAGGAGCAAGCGGGCGGCACCGGCGCGGACCTGGACGCTGCCGGACTGGTCGGTGCTGATTCTGTCACCACTAAAAACGGTCGCGCCAACGGATGCCCGCGCGGCGCCAACGTGGGCGCGATCCGCGTAGACGACAATACCGAGCGAAGGGGAAGGAGCGGCCCAGACAGGCGCGGTCAGGAGCGAGAATGAAACGAGCAAGGCGAGAATGCTTTTCGTAATCAAAAGGCAGTCATTGCGACTGGTGACTGCGAAGCAGTTCATGCTGCTGGTGACCGTAAAACGGTCAACGCGCAGGCGTATCATCAAACTCCTCCAAGAGGGCCATCGGAAGAATACTGAGTAAACTTCGTGCCGTCAATCGGTAAACACTATCTTGTAACGAAAAAGTCGCGCCCTCCGAGCGCGAACGGAGTTTGCTGGCCGATGCGGCGTTCCGCTGTTACAATGCAAGCAAGAGATGACCGACTGGAAACAGATTACCGCCCGCATCCGCCGCGCGCGCACCAGCAAGGATCCCGCGGGACAACTTTCGAATCTTTACCAGAAGACGCGTGACGCCATGGTAGCGTTCGAGCTCGCGAAGTTTTTCGAAACTTCCGGGCAGAATGCCGATGCCGCGAAATGGTATTCCGCGGCGGCGGAGAGATTCCGCCGCTCGGATTGGAAAGTGAAAGCGCAGGAAGCGGCGGTCCGGCTTGGTGGCGCGCTCGGTGAGCTCCCGCTGGAAGCGGGGGCCCCGCCGGCGGAGGAGATTGCTTTGACACCGCCACCAGAGTCGACGCCGGAGCCGGGTTTGCCATTCGAACAGAATCCAGAAGCGCTGGAATCGTCCGTGGCGGTCACCAGCGAGATCCAGCAGGCAGCGGATAGTCCCGTGAACGCACTGGCCTCTTCCGAGCCGGAACGAAAAGGCCGCCGACGGGGACGCCGCGGGGGCCGGAACCGCCGCAAGGGCAGCAACGGGAAGGAAGCAGCAGTTACTCCCGGTCAGCACGCTGCGGAAGCGCCTGCGCCACGCCGCGGATTGCCTCCTGCCGTGTTCGAGGAATCGGCCGAGCCGACTCCTCCTCGAGTGACGCACAGCCGCGCGATTCCCACCTTGCCCATCGAGCCGATTGGGGAGCCGGGCGGAGCGAGCGCGAAGGGACGCTCCGGCGATCCGGGGCTCTCTTCCCGCATTTCTCTGTTGGAAATGCAATTTCGCAGACTGATGACCTGCCCGCCCGCAAAACTGGAAGAAGCAGATCACGCCCCGGCAGGGCCGGGCGTATTTGTCCTGACGGACTCGGACCTGACAAGCTATTACTACGTGGAAGCTTGCCAGACGCTGCGCGTCGCCATCGGAAACTTGTTGCGTGGCGGCTCAAGCCGCCGCGGAGCGGATTCGATCAAGCCGCAGCTCGCGCAGTTCCTGGGAATTCCGGAACCTCGCGTTGCAAAATATCTGGGCGAGCACTGCGTCGTACGTTGGCTCCAACTGGACGATGGCGCTTCGAATTTTGCGCATTTTGTCATCGCGGTCCTCCGGCCGGCCCTCAACGAGTAGGAATGCCTTGGCAGGGAATGCGCAGATATCTTCCGCGGAAGTGGATAGTTCCAGCCCATTCGGACTACTAGTAACCCCCTTTTGGGCCTCGAAGAATCGCCGTTCGCTGAGCCATATTGCCGTTCGACCCCCGAATCTGACCGTTCGGCTCAAGTCGCTGGCGTCCGCCCAGGGTAACCTTCAAACTATAGGAGTCCAAAGGCTTATTGGAAGTACCTGGTATTGATGGTACGGTTTTTAGGCACACAAAGGTGAGCCCGGGGGCAGTCGTTTGAGCTCGGCTCCGACGATTGATTGGGCTCTATTAAACTCAAGGGCCAAGTGGCAGGCATTTTTGAAAGTGGAGGATAGAGGTTTATGCCGAATCGAGTAGGCACACAGATTTTCAGAACGATCGACTGGGCGGTTTGCAAGACCGCTGGAATTACGTTCAACGCGATTCAGTACTTCAACAAGCGCAATCCCAATCCTTCGGTCACACCGAAATGGTCGGATAAGCCGCTGCTGAAATCATGGGAGAAGACCAAGCCGACGCTGGGCTTCCCGCGGCAGACCGATTCGCTTTGCCCCGCTTGCGTGAAAGAAGCGCGCGAAGCGATCATCGCCGGCAAGAAAGATTGGCGCGACCTGATGCATGAGAAGGTCGGCGAGATCAAGGCGCAGATCATCGAGCGCGACGGCCAAGTGTGGATGGT
>JBGQDD010000047.1:0-12016 GCA_041495665.1 Candidatus Acidiferrum sp. | reverse complement strand
GGTCGGTAGTACGGTGACCGAATAGATGGTTGGTGGAACCAGTTTCCACCGCTGGATTCACGAAACGAGCCTTGGTCGAAATGCAGGAAAGAGAAAAGATTCTTTCAGGTAAGAAGAAAAAAACGAGCCCTGCGGCGCGCACAGTCTACGTGTCTCTTGACAGAGCCGACGCCATCATAGAAGGGTGCCGCACCCTTCGGGTTTAAGCGTGCGGCTTTTGACCTTTCCTCGATACGTGGGAGAATCGCATCTCCAAGATGACCCGCCCCAAGAACTTTCGCGTGTACTTTTTGCTGGCTGCGCTGGCTATCACCGGGCTGGTCGTACTTCTGCGCGAGCATCGGCCTTCGTTCCTGCGGCCGGACCTGCATCTTTGCGCTTACGTGACCACCGCGGACGGCAACGTCACCGTCGTTGACCTGGTGAAGCTCAAAGCCGTGGCACGCATCGCGGTCGGGCCGGGGCTTTCCGGGATGCGCGAGCATCCCACACGCCCCGAGATTTTCGGCGTCAGCACGGCGGGTGGCTACGTCTGGATCATCGATCCGCGCGCGAATCACTTCACCGGGCAGGTAACGGCGCGGATCGCTGTGGGGCCGCTTCCCTACGCGCTCGATTTTTCGCCGGATGGCAACCGCATCTACACGACGGCATCCGGGAACAACACGCTGCTTGCGATTGACGCCCGGTCGCGCGCCATCGTCGCGCGCGCACCGACCGGGAGTGAACCTGTCCTCGCGCACGTAGCGCCGGACGGCAAGTCCGTCCTGGTGGTGAATCGCCGCGACGGCTCGCTGGGCATTCATGACGCAACGACTCTCGCGCTGCGCGGCATCGTTTTCGTGGTCGCGCAGCCGGAAGACGTCGCCGTCCTACCGGACAGTTCCATGGCGTTTGTGCTGAGCCGTTCCGAGCGCCGCATCTCGGTGGTGGACCTGCGGCGCGGCGTCTTGGTCACCAATCTCGGACTGGCGGGCAAGCCCACGGACATGCTGCTGAAGCCCGATGGCGGCGAACTCTACGTGATTTCGCCGGAGGCTCACGGCCTGCAGGCCATCAACACCTGGACTCACGAAGTCGGCGACTACATGGTCCTGGGATCGGCACCCACTCACGGCGTCCTGAGCGAGGATGCAAGCCTGCTGTATGTTTCGGACACCGCTGCCGGCCGCGTCACGCCGGTCGATATTTTCAACCGCCGCATCGTACGCGATCCCGGAAAGGGGTTCCCTGTTCCGGCCGGCGATGCTCCCGCCGCGTTGCGCTTCGATCCCGCGGAAAATTTGCTGCTGGTGGTGAGCCAGGGCTCCGGCGACCTGGCGGTCATACGGGTGCGGACGAATTTTCTGGTGACGATGATCCCCGTGGGCGATCATCCGCAGGAGCTGGCGGTCAAATTGTTTTAGGGGTTTTGGGGCGGAAGAAAAAAATTTAACGCAGAGTTCGCAGAGAGCACCCCGACCGGGTCGGGGCAGGCGCCGGGTACGGAGAGGAAAGAAACGGAAGAAACTACTTCAAACCAGAAGAGCGGCCCGCCTCCCCGACAGGAGTCGGGGTAGACGCCAGGCAGGCCCTACTACTCCGGCGGCCAGGCCAAATTATCTTCACCGAGACTTACGTCGAGGAATCCTTCGGCGGGCAAGACATCCACGGGCAATCCTCCGTGCCACAAGGCAACGCCCAGCCGCAGCTTGGTCTGGCCTTTGAAGTTGACTTGGTCCTTGTGGATGGCCACTTCCAGAATGCGCTCGAAGGCCGCTTCCGCGACAACCTTGGGGTTCAGCAGGCACACGTGGTCCTTTTCGACGGCGAACCCTTGAACGTGGCCGCGCTCCAGATTCACGACGAGGGTCACTTCTTCCGCGCCGCCAATGGTGATGCGAAACTCCGGGTCCTCCAGCTCCGCGAGCGCCTCGGCGAACGGATCGATGCGCACGCAGAAGCGGCCTTCCTCGAAGCCGTAGCGCAGTTCGTGCAGGTAGAAGACGCGGCCGTGCATCGAGCCGCCGCGGCGCTCGGGTGAATACAATCCCGCGCCGAGCCATTCGAAGTACGAGGTATCCCTGCCGTCGATTTTGATATTCAGCCAACCCGAAGGGGCGAGCTGCACCGCGTGCTCCGGCCGGCGCTTGATGGGCTTGGCCAGTTCTTCCGGCGCCAACTGCCCCAACGCCAGGTAGATGGCGGTCAGGTGCTTTCGATAAAGCGCATCGAATTCGGCGTCATTCGCGGTGCTGTGCTCCGGGCCGAACCACCAGCACCAGTCGCTGCCCTCCGCAACGAGCAGCGATTCGCGGGCTTCCTTGAGGGCGGTTTCGGTGGGGGCGTCCTCCCATCCCTTTTTTCGCGCTTCGAACGCGTGAGCGTAGGCTTCGCGCGCGTCCCAGAGCAATTCCCACGCCGCGACATCTTCGGCGTGGCCGATCCACACGTCGAAATTTGCGTTGATCCACGAAGCGGGGAAAATTCCAGTAGTAGTGGGAAGTTCACCGGCGGCGGCGATGGCTTCGCTGGCAGTGAGCGCGCGGAAATCCTGATCGCCCTGGATGCGTCCGTAAAATTCGCGGAGGAACGCGCGGCCGTTCCCCGGGTAGTATTCCCAGGCGTTTTCGCCGTCGAGGAAAAGACAAATCGTGAGCGGCTGATCACCTTGCACGTTTTCGCCGAGACGGCGCATGCGAGAGTGGAGATCCGCCGCGGCCTCTTTGGCGTCCATGCGGCTGTAAACGAAACCGACCAGATCGGACAAGTGGTGATCGCGAAACAATCCCGCGATACTTTTTTCTCCCAATTGCACACGCCAGGGTTTGTAGAGGCGATCGGCGTTGGCGGGAATGCCGTTGCCGTCGCGGAAGAATCCGACGTTCAGGGTGCGGCCAAGGACACCTTCGTCCGTGCCGAACCACTGGAAGCCTTCTTCGGCGGCGATGGTCAGCGCTTGATCGGAGACCGAGCCTTCGGACGGCCACAGCCCGGCGGGCTTCACGCCAAAAACTCTTTCGTGATATTCGCGCGCAAGGCGCAATTGTTCGCGCGCATCTTCCGGACGCCGGTAAGCGCGGCGCGGGAGAGGCGTGCCGGGATTGGCCACGCGCGCAATATCAGAATCGCAGATCAGCGGAAGGATGGGGTGATAGAACGGAGTCGTGCTGATCTCGATCTGGCCGCGCTGCGCGGCGTCACGATACGCGGGGAGCACCAGGCCCAGGAAATCGAGCTGCTTTTTGCGCAGGGCGGACTTGTCTTTTTCGGTGTAATCCTTCCCTTTCGTGGCCAGACGGCTGACGACATCATCCTTTTCGATCCAGGACTCTTCCATCCATGCCAACTGCGAGAGAAGTTGCAGGTCGCGCCAATCGCGCGGCGTAAAGGAGACCAGCGCCTGCGCGCCGCCAGCGGGACGCGACCATTCGAATAACTCGACGAAGCGCGGCCAGCGCAACATCAGCTGCTCGTGATTCACCTGAAACGCGCGAGAGATGATTTCCGCTTTGTCATCGCGCGTCAACTCGTCGGCATTCTTGAATGCCAGAGAAAACCAGGGCTCGTTAAAACTGCAGCTGGCGTACTCCTCGAGTTGCACGCCGAGCGAAGGCACGACGTTGAAGGTGGCATGGAAGTTGGGAAATTCGCGCAGCAACTCGACCATGCCCCAGTAATCCTTCAGAGCATGGAGGCGCGTCCACGGGAGGACGTAGCGCCCGCTCTCAGGGTCGCGGTACTGCGGCTGATGCATGTGCCACAAAACAACCAGATGAACCCGCTTCATTGTTCGCGTCTCTCCCGTGCTAGTCCGGCGACCGGAGGGTGTCCGGCTGACCGTTGAAGGTCGAAGCGGCGGTTCAGGCGTCAATCGATGGAATCGCGCCCGCCGATCCTGTCTTCAAAAGAACCGCTGTAAGAAAAACTATCACGTAATCGACGGTAAGAGAAACGGAGCCGGACTAGGGCGGCCTAGGTGAAGGTTGTCGCGGCCGTGTTACACTCACGGTTTCTCATGCGCATCCTGGACCGCTATATCGTCCGCGAAGTTTTCCGCCACGCACTCCTCGGACTTGTCGTCTTTACGTTTGTATTTTTCGTGCCGCAACTGGTGCGCTTGATGGAGCTTCTTGTGCGTCACAGCGGTTCTGGCGCGCAGGTTTTCAAACTCTTTCTTTGTATCTTCCCCGCGGTGTTTGTGTTTACCGTGCCGATGGCTACGCTGATCGGTGTGCTGCTGGGGCTCGGGCGAATGTCGGCGGATAGCGAGATCATCGCGCTGACGGCGCTGGGCATCGGCCGCCGCCGGATTCTGCTTCCTGTTGGCGTGCTGGCGCTCACCGGAGCGGTAGTGACGCTGGCCATGACGGCCTGGCTTGGTCCGCTGGCGCTGCGGACGTTTCGTTCCCTGCAGGCCAACTTGATCACCTCGCAAGTGTCTTTTGCGCTGCAGCCGCGCGTGTTCGACGAGCGCTTCCCGCGGCTGGTTCTCTACATCAACGATGTGACGGCTGCCGGCACGCAATGGCACGGCGTGTTTCTGGCGGAGACGGGCGGAGAGGGCGGGTCACGACTGACGCTGGCGGAGAACGCGATTGTCATTGCCGAGCCGAAGCAGGGCAAGTTGGAGCTGCATCTGCAGGGCGGCACGACGCACGAATTCTCGCGCGAGGATGCGGACCACTACTCCGTCACGGCATTCGGCCAGAGCGACTGGCCCATCGAGTTCAATGGGCTGGCTGTTGCCCAACCGCGTCAGCTCAACAATCCCGAGCGTTCGGTTCGCGAACTTTGGAACGATAACGGCCCGGGTTGGCGCGAAGCCCGCGTGGAACTTCACCGGCGCTTTGCATTTCCGATTGCCTGCTTTGCATTTGCGCTGATTGCCGTTCCGCTGGGCGCGCAGCCTCGGCGCGGCGGACGGGCGGCAGGCGCGTTACTCGCGGTAATCCTCATTTCTTCCTATTACTTGCTGTCCGTCATGGGGGCGGGGCTTGCGCGGGAAGGCAAGCTAACGCCGGCCGCGGGAATCTGGATTGCCAACGCCGTTCTTTTCGCGCTGGGGCTGACGCTCTTGCCGCGGATGGAGCAATTCCGCGGCGAAACCCGGTGGCTCCGGCCGATCCTCTATTTGCAATCCCGAAGACGTCTGTTGCGACGGCGGAGAGCCCAAGCGCGCGCCAAAACTGCCACGGCAAATGGGGTGAATGGCGAACGCGTATCCCAGGAAATCCTGTCGCGGTCCAGCGGAAGTTTCCCGCAATTGATAGACATCTACGTTTTGCGGCGATTCTTTTTTTATTTCGCGCTGCTGATGGGCGCGTTTGTTTTTCTATTTGAGACCTTCACGTTCTTCGAGCTACTCGACGACATTGCGCGCCACCGCGTTCCCTTCCTGATCGTGGTCGATTATTTCCGCTACCTTGCGCCGTATCTGCTCTACCAACTGGCACCACTGGGGGCACTGGTCGCCGTTCTGGTGACGCTGGGGATCATGAGCAAGAACAATGAAATCGTGGCCATCAAGGCCAGCGGCATCAGTTTGTACCGGCTGGCAGTGCCGCTGCTACTTGCCGGGCTGGCCCTGGCCGTAACCATGATCGTACTCGACGACACCTACCTGCCGTATGCGAACCAGCGGCAGGATGCGCTCCATAACCTGATCAAAGGCCGCCCCCCGCAGACCTACACCCACCCGCAGCGCTGGATCTTCGGGGAAAGCTCAAAAATCTACAATTACGATCTCTTCGATCCCACGCAAAATCTTTTTGGCGGGCTCACGGTGCTGGAAATCGATCCGGCGACGTTTCAAGTGCGCCGCCGGGTATTTGCATCGCGCGCGCGGTGGTCGGAAACGCAAAAGGTGTGGGTACTGGAAGGGAGTTGGGTGAGAGATTTTGTGGATGGAACGATTGTCCGCTTCGAGCGGCTGCCGCCGGTCACCTCGTTGCCAGAGCTCACCGAGCCGCCGAGTTACTTCAACAGGGAGGTTCGACAGGCGTTTCAGATGAGCTGGCGCGAACTTCGGAATTATATCGATGGATTACAGCGCGCGGGCTTTGACGTCTCGACGCTGACGGTGCAATGGCACGAAAAGATTGCCTTCCCGCTACTCGCCCCCGTAAGCATGCTTCTGGCGATCCCCTTCGCGTTTCTGGTGGGGACGCGCGGCGCGGTGGGAGGCGTGGCCCTGGGAGTGGGATTCGGTATCGTTTATTGGTCGGTGGCCAAACTCTTGGAAGCCATGGGCGGGGTTGGCCAGCTTCCGCCATTTCTGGCAGGCTGGTCACCCGACATCATTTTCTTTTTCCTCGGCATGTACTTTTTCTTTAAAATGCCCACGTAGAAATAATGAAGCCGCCGAGCGAGCAGAGAATGCGAAAATGTCTGCGCGCCGACGGCTTCAAGTATTACTTTAGATTCGTTTCGAGCGATTTCCCTCGCTACTTCCCCTTCTTTTTCCTGGCTTGTTTTTCTTCAACCACTGCTTGAGCTGCGGCAAGCCGCGCGACTGGCACTCGGAACGGAGAGCAACTCACATAGGACAATCCGGCACGATGGCAGAACTTGACGCTATCCGGGTCGCCGCCGTGTTCGCCGCAGATGCCCAGCTTGATACCGGGACGCGTTTTATTCCCCTTTTCGACGGCCATCGCGATCAGTTGGCCGACCCCCTCCTGGTCGATCGTAGCGAACGGATTCTTTTTGACGATCTCCAATTCCTGGTACGGCCCGAGGAAGGAGCCGGAATCGTCGCGGCTCATGCCGAGGCAGGTCTGGGTCAAGTCATTGGTGCCAAAACTGAAGAACTCGGCCGTCTGCGCAATCTCATCGGCCGTGAGCGCGCCGCGCGGCACCTCGATCATCGTGCCAACCAGGTAATTTAACTTCACGCCCTTTTCCTTCATGACCTCGCCAGCAATGCGATGGACGACCTCAACCTGCAGGTCGAGCTCTTTCTTGAAGCCGACGAGCGGAATCATGACTTCGGGATGCACCTTGATTCCAGCTTTTTGCACCTCGGCAGCGGCTTCGAACACGGCGCGGGACTGCATCTCGGAAATTTCGGAATAGACAATTCCCAAACGGCAGCCACGGAAGCCGAGCATCGGGTTAAATTCATGTAATTCTTTAACTCTCTGTTTGATCTTTTCAACCGCTACTCCCATTTTCTTTGCGAGATCGTTCTGAGCGGAGCCCTCGTGCGGCAGGAACTCATGCAACGGCGGGTCAAGGAACCGGATCGTCGCTGGAAGTCCCTTCAATTCCGTGAACATGCCTACGAAATCTTCCTTCTGGTAGGGCAGAATCTTGGCAAGTGCCGCTTTCCTGTGCTCTGTGGTGTCAGCCAAAATCATCTCGCGCATTGCGTCGATGCGATTGCCTTCAAAGAACATGTGCTCGGTACGGCACAAGCCGATACCGACGGCACCAAATGCTATGGCGTGAGCCGTCTGTTCTGGTGTGTCGGCGTTGGTGCGGACCTGGAGCCGGGTGACCTTGGCACACCAGTCCATAAGTTTTTTGAAGTTCTGATAAATCTGGCTCTTGCTTGCGTCGAGTGATTTCTCGATGAGCACCTGGACGATTTCGGACGCGGCGGTGGGGATTTGGCCCGGATAGACTTCGCCGGCGGTGCCGTCGATGGAAAGAAAGTCCCCTTCTCTATAAGTTACGCCATCGACGGTCATGGTTTTCGCAGCGTAGTCAATCTGGAGCGCCGCTGCGCCACAGACACAGACCTTACCCATCTGGCGAGCCACGAGCGCGGCGTGCGAACTGACGCCTCCCTTTGCCGTGAGAATGCCCTCGGCAGCAATCATGCCGCGCAAGTCTTCGGGCGAGGTTTCGTTGCGGACCAGCAGAACCTTTTCTCCTCTTTCGGCAGCCGCCGCAGCACGATCCGCGTTCAGATACATCCTGCCGGCAGCAGCTCCGGGGCCGGCCGGCAGTCCCTTCGCAATGCACCTGGCGGCTTGGACTGCCTTGCGATCAAACACGGGCGCTAACACTTGGTCGAGTTGATCGGCGGGGACTCGCCTGATGGCGGTTTTCCAGTCAATGAGCTTTTCTTTCTCCATTTCAATGGCGAAGCGGACCGCAGCCAGTCCTGTGCGCTTGCCATTGCGCGTCTGCAGCATGAAAACCTTGCCGTCCTGGATGGTGAACTCGAAGTCCTGCACGTCCTTGAAATGTTTTTCCAAGGTTTGGCGTATTTTCTCCAATTCGTGGAAGGCCTCGGGCAGGTAGTTCTTGAGCTGCGCGACTGGCTCGGGCGTGCGCACCCCGGCAACCACGTCTTCTCCCTGAGCGTTGATGAGGAATTCACCGTAGAAGACTTTTTCGCCGGTCGCCGGATCGCGCGTGAAGGCCACGCCCGATCCGGACTTGTCACCGGTATTGCCATAGACCATCGCCTGTACGTTTACGGCCGTGCCCCATTCGGATGGGATGTTATATTTGCGTCGATAAACGACGGCGCGATCATTCATCCAGGAACCAAACACGGCGCCCACCGCGCCCCAGAGTTGTTTCCACGGGTCCTGCGGGAATTCCGCGCCGGTGCGTTCCTTGATGAGTTTCTTGAAGCGGATGACCATATCCTGAAGGTCCTTCACCGTCAGTTTCGGGTCGTCGATGTCGGCGTGATACCGTTCATGCTTGAGAGCATGAATGACTACTTCAAATGGCTCGTGGTCCTCGGTCGGGCGCTTCTGTACGTTCATGACCACGTCGCCGTACATCTGAATGAAACGGCGATAGCAGTCCCAGGCGAGACGCTCATTCTTGGTAGCCCGGGCCAGCGTGAGCACGGTCTCATCATTCAGGCCAAGGTTCAAAATCGTGTCCATCATTCCGGGCATGGAATCGCGGGCACCGGAGCGGACGGATACCAGCATGGGCATGGCGGCTTTGTCGCCAAACTTCGTGCCCATTATTTTTTCGACACGTGCGACGGCTCGCTGGACTTCTGCGTCGAGAACTTTCGGATAGGTCTTCTTGTTCCCGTAATAGTAGGTGCATACCTCAGTTGTAATGGTGAAACCGGGAGGCACGGGCAGGCCAATCCGGCTCATCTCCGCAAGGCCGGCGCCCTTTCCACCCAAAAGAGCTTTACGGCTGCCGTCACCTTCTGCTTTGCCGGCGCCAAAAAAATAGACCCATTTAGTCACTGTGTTCCTCGCTTGTCGTAGTTGGAGTTCTGAAATGATTGCCCCGCTTGCCATGCTGTGCGGCGGCCGAAAAGTTCGTCGGCGCGCCGACTTTAAAATAGTTCAAGTAATACTTGATGTTTCTAACGCCGCTCTTCACCGCCGATTTCAGAAAAATCGGCCACCGTGGTGAACTCACGGAGCAATTCCGCGAGCAGTGCCAGCCGGTTGCCGCGAACGGCCTCGTTATCCGCCATCACCATGACGCCGTCGAAAAATTGATCGACGGTTTTTCGAAGGCCGGCGATGGTCTCCAAGGCTTCCTGATATTTTCCTGCACGCTTCTGGGTTTGCACTTTTGCGGCGGCGTCACGAACTGCGGAGTAGAGTTCGCGTTCCGCGGCGCCCTCGAACAGCTCTGGATTCACCTGGCGAGCATCGCCAGGAGCCACGTTAGCCTTTTCAAGAATTTTGCGAATGCGCTTGAAGGAAACTGCGAGCGGCTCGAAGTTCTTTGACTTGCGAATGGCCTTCAGCGCCACCAGGCGCTTCTGAGCGTCCACCAGATCGTCGGCACCGGCACGAAAAACGGCGCTCACCTCGTCGTAGCCGAAGCTTTCCCGTTCGCGGAAGACAAACTTGGCGCGGTCGAGGATGAAGTCGAGGATCTGGGTTTCCTGGTCCGGCGTTACGCCGCGCTTGGGCTTGTGAGTAAGAAGAGCCTTTGCGGCGGCGCCGATGGCCAGCGAGAGCGAGACGGGCAGCTTCTTCTCCAGGATGATCTTGACGATTCCGAGCGCGGCGCGGCGCAAGGCATACGGATCGCTCGATCCGGTGGGCACCACCCCCACGGCAAAACAGCCAACGACGGAATCGAGTTTGTCCGCGAGAGCGACGGCGCAGCCAGTCAGGTTGCGCGGGATGGGATCATCTAGCCCGACGGGACGGTAGTGATCGTAGACAGCGTCGGCGATTTCGTCGGATTCGCCCTGGGCCCGTGCGTACAGGCCTCCGACGATGCCTTGAAGCTCGGTGAACTCGCGAACCATTTCGGTGGCGAGGTCACACTTGGCGAGTTCAGCGGCGCGGTCGGCTTCCGCGACGTGAGCGAGGAGCATGCCGAGATTGAACCATTGCTCGGTGAGCCAACGGGCGATGGCGCGGATACGTTCGACCTTGTCGCGATAACTGCCGAGTCGCGATTCGTAAGTGACGCGTTCCAATTTCGGCAAATAGTCGGCGAGCCGACACTTCTGATCCGCCTCCCAGAAGAATTGTGCATCGGCGAAGCGCGCGCGAAGGACGCGTTCGTGGCCGGCGCGGATCAGTCCTTTGGAGTCCTTGTCAACGTTGATGACCGCGAGGAAGTGCGGAGCCAGTTCACCGTTCTTCTTTTCCACGGCGAAATACTTCTGGTGGTCGCGCATGACGGTGACCAAGATTTCGTCCGGGAGACTTAGAAATGCCGGATCGAAATCGCCCTGGATGACGCTGGGATATTCGTTGAGATAGGCCACCAGTTTTCGCAGCGAGGCGTCTTCATGGATGCGATAGCTTCCCCGCTTGGCGCGGGCTTCGAGTTCTCTCGCGATCTTCGCCTGGCGGAGAGCGGGGCGGACGATGACGCCATTACGCTGGAGTCTTTTCTCATAGTCCAGGAAGTTGCTGACGGGAATGGCGCTCGAACCGAGGAAACGATGTCCTCGAGTGGTGCGTCCGGCGGCGATGCCGGCGATGGAGAGCTTCAAAGGTTTGCCGTCGAGCACCGCGACGATCCAGCGGATGGGACGAATGAATCGCGCACCGTCGAGGCCGGTCCAAGTCATGGAGCGTGGCCAGGTCAGATCGTGAATGGCGCGGGGGAGGACCGCGATCAGAATTTGTTCCGCGGTTCTGCCCAGCTTGATCTGTTTCGCGGCAAGGTACTCACCCCTGGGGGTCTGAATCAGATAGAGATCGTTGACGTGGACGCGCTGCTTGTCAGCGAAGCTCAGTGCCGCGCGTGTCGGCGCGCCGACGGAGTCGTAGGCCACGGATTTGGGCGGGCCGGTTACTTCGATCTCGACGTCAGCCTGCTTGGCGAGCAGTCCACGGACCCAGGCGGCGAGGCGGCGCGGCGCGCTGAATGTCTCTACCGAGACGCCGTCGAAAAGGTTTTCAGCGGTGAGCAGCTTCTCGACGTTGGTGCGGAGTTCCGCCTCGGCCTTCGGGAGCATCCCGGCGGGAATCTCTTCGCAGCCGACTTCGAAAAGGAGTTCGACGCGTTTCTCTTTTGCGGAGGCCTTCATGCCCGCGCCTCACGCTGCGGTGCGCCGCCGCCGATCTGTGAAAGGTAGGATGCGGCGGTGCGGCACGCCAGGGTGCGCACGCGGGCCATAAGCGCGGCACGCTCGGTGGTGGAGATTACGCCGCGCGCGTCCATCAAATTGAAGAGGTGCGAACATTTGAGGCAATGGTCGTAGGCAGCAAGTAGTGGATAACGAACGCGGTCCTTCCCTTCCAGGCCTTTGAAGCCCTCGAGGAGTTCTTTGGCCTGCTTCTCGTGCAATTCAAACTCAGAACGAATCGAAGGCGCATCGCTGCGATCGAAGCTGTATTCGGAAAACTGCTGCTCCTCCATCAGGCGGATGTCGCCGTAAGTCTTGTCCGCGGACCAGCGAAGGTCGTAGACGCTTTCCACGCCCTGAAGAAGCGCGCAGATGCGCTCGAGGCCGTAGGTGAGTTCGACGGAGATGGGGTCGAGGTCGATGCCGCCGCTCTGCTGGAAGTAGGTGAACTGGGTGATCTCGAGGCCATCGAGCAAAACTTGCCAGCCGATGCCCCAGGCGCCGAGGGTCGGGGATTCCCAGTTGTCTTCTTCAAAACGGATGTCGTGCTCCTTG